>JAIUOE010000009.1 GCA_020161395.1 Bacteroidota bacterium | reverse complement strand
CTTGACACCCTCATGGAGATTCTATGTCCACCCTTTCGGTAACTAAGAGGACAAAGCGAATATATAAACGAAATTTGTGCAGAAAATGAAGAAAACTTGGGTGCTCCTATTGCTTTTTAACATAACAGGTATGAGCTAATTGTCAGCTCATACCTCATAGCTCATAGCTTGTCAAGTCCTAAAAAAAGTTTACACATTAATTAGACTATTGACCACTTAAATATATCACCAGCAGGGGTTTCTAAGGGGGATGCAATCCCCCTTAGTCTGGGACCTTTTTCAATTTTTTTCACTACTCTCATATACCGACGATGGCGTCCTTAAATTTAGTGACCAGTGAGGCCTTTCATAGTTATAGAACTTTACTGCCTCTTTTACCGCCTTTTGTGCACTCTCAACACTATTGAATCTGCTGCCAAGTTTGTACTCTAATTTAAGAATTCCGTTTACTCTCTCTGCTATCGCATTCTCATACGGATTTCCCCTCTCTGCCATACTTATTTTTATTCCCTTACTCTTGAGTAACTTTATATATTCTTTGCTGCAATACTGTACCCCTCTGTCAGAATGATGTATCATTCCCTGTGTATCTCTGATCACCCTGAATGCCATCTTCATCGCACGGATAACTCCCTCTATTCCCAAACTGTGAGAAAGATCGAAACCAACTATCATTCGTGAACTGACTTCGGTTATCAGACTCAAATAATAAAAACCACCTCCCACCCTGATGTAGGTTATATCACTGACTACCCACCGTTCTTCCTGCTCATTGCACTCTCATCAAGTTCATTTTTGTAAACTTGAAAGCCATGATTAGAATTTGTCGTTCTTGCTTTAGTTGTCTTGCGCTCCACCAGTAAACCATTGTTACGCAATATGTTAAAGAACCTGTCCCTGCCTATTCCTCTCATATCCAGTTCCGCCTTTGCAAGGCTGTATAGCTTCCTACTACCCATTTTGGGGTGATGCAGACGATGTAGCCTTACAAACTCAAGGATTATTTCATTCCTCAACCTCTCCATAGTTTCCCTGCGCTCATTTTGATAATAGCCCTGACGCGTTATACCAAGAGCTCTACAAAGTCCCGCTATACTCAGTTTCTCCCTTTCATTTAACAAATCTATGACTTTTTGCTGTACTTTTTTTTTAAGTCTATTCCGATCTCTTGACTTGCTACTGCCACCACTTCACGATATGCTCGCTCACGAAGTATACTATCGGCCAGCGCTGACTCCAATTCCTTGATCCGCTTCTGGAGTGTCTTTATATGATCTGCTTCTTCCAGGGTCTCTATTCGTATCTTCTTTGTCATCAGGTTTGTCCTTCCGTATTTCTTGATCCATTGCTTTATAGTATTGTTACCGGTGATTCCGTACTTACGCTGCATACGATCGATTGAACAGTGCGTCCGCTCTATTTCCTCTATCACTTGAAGCTTAAAACTCTCACTATATCTCTTTACTATTCTCTCGTTTACAGACATTTGCTTTTCTCCTTTGCAAATTTATCATTTCTCCATCTGTAAACTTAATTCAGGACAAGACAGCTCATACTTCAAACTTCATACCTCAAACTTCATCTCATGGTTGCATACAATATCACAAAACTTCTTCCGGTGGCGAGATATTTATCTCCCTCCACACAGACACCTGAACCGGGAGGATGGAAATCTTTGGGACTCTCCTGGGCTGTGTCGACAATAACCTCCCATTGAGTGGCATTGTTATAGTGAGGCAGTTTGAAGTCCAGCTCACCCCAAAAACTGTTCAGAATAAAGTGGTAGTATGAATTGTTCCAAAAATCTTTCAGGGTATATGAAATTGTAAGCGAATTGTCGCTAAAATCGGGTTTGAAGGGCTCTACCCCATGCCAGTCGATAATCGAAGCACCAAAATTCCCGCCGCTTAACCAAGGTGAACACCATGTGAAGATGTGATGAGTCCTGGTAAAATGAATCATCTTTTTAGTGAACTGCAGAATATCCCTGTTTTTGTGTACCAAAGACCAGTCGAACCAGTTCATTACATTGTCGTGACAGTAGGCGTTGTTATTGCCGTTTTGCGTCCGCCTAACCTCATCCCCCATAAGCAGAAGAGGGGTTCCCTGCGAGGTAAAGAGTAACGCTATGTAATTTTTGATAAGCCTTTTTCTCAGTTGTTCAACAGCCCGGTCGTTTGTTGGTCCCTCCACACCGCAGTTCCATGAGAAGTTCTCATTTGTTCCGTCCCTGTTCTCCTCTCTGTTTTCCTTGTTATGTTTTATTGTGTATGAAACGAGGTCATTCAGAGTAAAGCCGTCGTGACAGGTCACGAAGTTGATTCCGCGTGCAGGATTCCTTAGTGGATCGGGATAAATGTCGGGACTCGCGGATATTCTCTGTGCTATTATTTTTGTCATATTATGGTCACCTCTGACAAATCTTCTCACATCATCCCTGAACTTCCCGTTCCATTCAGCCCATTTGTAACCGACAAAAGAACCGACCTGATACAAGCCCCCCGCATCCCAGGCTTCTGCAATCAGTTTGGTGCCTGCGAGAACGGGTTCAGACTCAATCTGCCAAAGAACCGGCGGATTCTGAAGGGGTTTCCCGTCATGATCCCTTGCGAGAACCGATGCGAGATCGAAACGGAATCCATCAACATGCATGACGGAAACCCAGTATTTCAACGAATCGATTATCATCCTTTTTACAACGGTATTGTTTGCATTCAGAGTGTTTCCGCAGCCCGTGTAGTTTGCGTAGCCGTAGGGATTATCCTCATCGAGGATGTAATATTCCTTGTTTTCAAATCCTCGGTAGGAAAGGACGGGTCCCGTCTCGTCTCCTTCCGCCGTATGGTTGAACACAACATCAAGAATCACTTCGATTCCCTCTTTATGCAGTGCCTTTACCATGTCACGAAACTCGTTTACCGGACCAAAAATCGACTGATCGGAGCTGTATGCCCTGTGCGGAGCAAAAAAAGCAATCGGGTTATATCCCCAGTAATTAACGAGAGGCGGTTTTACATCGTGGGGATCAAACTGCTGGACCGGCAACAACTCAACCGAGGTGATGCCAAGTTCCTTAAGATACGGGATTTTTTCAATGAGCCCTCTGAATGTGCCCCGGTGTTTTTCATCAACTCCCGAATTAGGGTTGGCAGTAAATCCCTTCACATGCAGTTCATAGACGATTGTTCTCGTCCGCTCGAGATTCAGCGGCATATCCCCCTCCCAGTCATAGTCGGAAGGATCAACCACCACACTTCGCATAGAGCACTGCACATTGCTCCCGGGTTTTCTTGCTGCCTCCCTGTTATAGAGATTATCCACAACAAGGAGGGAGTAGGGATCGATCAATACTTTTTCGGGATCAAATTTCAGCCCCTTCTCAGGATTGAACGGACCGTAAACACGGTAGGCATATATCTGTCCGGGTTTTATCCCCTCCACAAAGGCGTGCCAGTAAAAATATGTCCTGTGGTTAAGGATACTCAATCTTATCACTTCCGAGGGGTGCCCTGCCTCGGGTGAATCGAAGAGGAGTATCTCTACTGCTGTGGCATTCCGTGAATAGACACAAAAGTTAACCCCCGAGCGGTCGGGGGTTACAGTTGCACCTAAAGGATAACTCTTTCCTGAGAAAACGCGTCTTTGCATTTTACTTTTCCAAAAGAAAGATTTCGTATCCTGAAGGACTTAATTTTACCTTGATCTGATTACTCTCGGTAACAATTCTTTCTTTCGTGAGGGGATTTTCAGCATATCCGACATCATAAAATGCAGGAAGATCGACGGTTACAACCTCCTCTTTTTCAGATTTGTTGAGGAGCACGAGCACTCTGCCATTGGCATCAGATCTGATGTAACCAAGGACATTGTGCGAGCTGACAACAGTATAAAAATCACCGTACCTCAGGGCGGAATATTTGTTGCGGAGACCAATCAGTCTGGTTATATCTTCGAGTGTCTTCTTCTCATATCCGTTTAATTTGTCGTCAAAATACATCATTCTCCTGTTGTCGGGATCTGATGCACCTGTCATTCCAAATTCAGACCCGTAATAAACCACGGGCAAGCCGGGGATGGTCATCATGTAAGCGTAATAAAGCTTCAGCTTGTCATAACTCGAAGGATTGTCAACCTTGGGCGGTGCGTTCCAGCCGATCTCGGCAGCTCTTCCGTCGTTTATTTCAAGGTCGCCATCTGCATAAGCCATATATCTGATCTTGTCGTGGCTGTCCATTATGTTACCCATAACATGAATCGGGCCATAAACATCGAATGTTTTCTCCATTTCAGTGGATATCAGCTCAAGTGAAGCATTTTTATTCAGAAATGCAACAATCGCCACATCAAACAGGTTGAAATTGAATTGTGAACTGAGCTGACCGTTGTTCACATAGGAACTGATCATCGCATAATCACCAAATGTTTCACCGATCTGATAAACCTCTATATCCCTCTTTCCTTTGAAGTGCTTCTTTATTTTTGCCGTAAGCACACGCCAGAATTCATTCGGAACATGCTTTACTGCATCGTGGCGGAATCCGTCGGCACCCGTCTGTTCGAGCCACCAGATTGCGTTGTCACTTACAGCATTGAGCGCTTTTTTCGATTTTGTAAAATCAAATGATGGAATGTAAGGTTCGAACCAGGTGGTCAAACGATATTCGTCCCAAAGTCGGAGATTTTTTCTTCCGTCGGGAAGATCGAGGCTTCCAAACCAGTCGGGATGCTGCTTGAACCAGGGATGTTCCTGATGCACATGGTGGGAAACAAAATCGAGGAGAATTTTTATTCCTTTTTTGTGTGCGGCTTTCACGAGTTCCTTCAGTTTTGCCATGGTGCCAAACTGCTCTTCAACTTTTGTATCACTTACGGGCCAGTAACCATGATAACCTGTGTACCATCTGTTCGGTGCAGGATACTCCCTCCAGGCGGTCATCGGATTGTCATTCACGGGTGAAATCCAGATGGTGTTTATCCCGAGTTTCTCAAAATAACCGTCCTTTATTTTGTCGATTATTCCCTGAAAATCGCCACCCTGATAGTTTGCAGGCGGGAAAACGGAGTCTCTTACCACAGGCTTGTTTATCGATTTGTCGCCATCCTTGAATCTGTCGATCATGATGGAATAAATAATCGCATCGTACCAGTTGAATTTTCCTTTACCGGCGGGGGCACCATCCTGTAACTGGATATATTGCCAGTTGGTTTTTTGACCGTCCTTGGTGATTGCAACTCTTAAAAGCCGGTTCCCTTTCATATTCATTCTGGGGAGTGTAACAACAACAATTCCATTTTCAATCTTCACTTCCGAGTCGGTAAGCGATTCATTGTCGAGCAAAGCTGTGATATTCTCTTTTGCAACAGGTTCCGGTTTGCCATCTTTTTCACAGATAAAATGGAAAAATCTGAACGATTTTGACTCTTTCACTCCCAGGTTATGGAGAAATGCACGACTTTTGAACGGTTTTTCAATGATAATAACGGAATTGAAGGCTCCCATTCCGTTCGGTACTGAATCTTTGTTTGCGGGATCAACTATCTCTTCACCATCACCAAAAAACTTGTACTCGTATCTACCCGGTTCTATCGGAACGGATATTTCATAAACACCGTCGCCGTTTGCATCGGTCATCGGGTCATACTGGCGGTTCCAGGCGTTAAACTGACCAATGACCGTAAGGTGTTTATATTTTTTTGCGGGCTTGAATGAAAAAGTGTGAAATCTCTGTTTTGCAGCAACAACAGGTATCTGATAAACTGTTTTTTTATATTCAAATGGAAGCAGGGTTATTCCCTCGAAATCCTTGTCAGTTTCCACCCTGAGGATGCTGTCCTTTTCGCTATAGGATACTTTGAGGGCTTTATTCTCCTTGAATTTCACCTTGTAGTCACCGGCATACCAGAGATCAGAAATTCTGAATTCACCCGTCTTGCCCGATACAACTCTTAGGGGCTGGATAATGTCCGTAATCTTCTGAGCGTAACCACCAACGACAAATAATATAGTAAAAAGAACTGCCGTAATCACATTCGTCTTCAACTTCACGATTCCTCCGTAAATGTTTGAAATAATCGGGGAAAAAATTTAATTTGTAACTTCAAAATAAGAGAGATTTGTCAATTTAAGGCAAGGGAAAAGGAGAGTTTTATTCAGCTTGAAAACACAGACCGTCATTTGAATTACTTGCCCGGTGAGCAGAATATTTCTTTATTTATCTTTATATTTGTGTATGCCTGATAAAACCTTTATAAAAGAAACGCTCGACCCGATTTTCTGGGATTATGATGTTGATGTAATTCAATTATATCTCATCACTCTGGAGCAGGAACCCGGCTATGCTTTCTTAACCAAGGAGTATATCCTTAAAAGAATTCTTGAGCGAGTTCCCTGGTATAGCATTCTTAAATTATACGGCAAAGATAACCTTATACATAACCTTACCCATGAATTGATTGAAAAGATTCGAGACCGGGAGATAAGGAACAGATATGAACTCGTCAGAAAAGTTTTACACGGAGAACCTCTACCCCCTACAGGATGGAGTGCTGAAAATCGTTCGAGACTTAAGAATTCCCTTTTATCTGACCGGTGGAACCGCTCTTAGCAGATTTCTTTTTAACCACCGGTATTCTGATGACATAAAAAAGCCCGTCACCCCGAAGGATAAACGGGCAAGGTTTAGTTAGGTGAGGGGGAAACTCATTCAAAACCGTGGCTGTTATATTTCATTTCGATGGAGCAGTTATATGCGTCATCCGCAAAGGCAAGGGCAAATCTTTTGAGAATTTTTATTTTTTCTCTTAAGTTTGGAAGGGATTAAAGCAACTTTAGTATTCGTGCTTTTACACATTTCGCGATTAATCTTCAGGCAATCTCAAAATAAAGGAAATTGCCGGTTTCATGTCTTATCCCTCACACTTGCGGTGTAACTACCGGTTCGTTCACTCTTTTCAATAAAAAATATAAACATTCATAAATGGACTGCAAAACTAACAATTACTTAAAGCAAAAACAATGCAAAAATATAAACTTGATGCATAACACACAGGTCTTTTTGAAATGGCAGGCTGCCCCTCTCGAGACAGCCGTATAAATTAGTTGTAGTTTTCGGTTTCCGACCCCCGAATGAATTTCACGAGAATCGGGACTACTTCAAGAGCAAAGCTTTCATCGTTTCCATTAATCGAGAATGATATTTTAATGAATTCATTAATTAAATTTAAAGTAAAATATTTCCGATGCAAAACTTCTAAGGCGGATGAAACATAAGACCTCCTTTAATTAAATTTTATCTTTTAAGAATTGTTACCAATCCCTGATTTCCATCTGATCCAGCTGCCACAACGATATTGTTCTTTATTTTAATTTTACCGTAGGATGAATTGGGATTTTCAGGAAACAACTTTTTCCATTCAATTCCATTAAAATGAAACAATCTATCGTATGTGCTACCCGCAAATATATCATTTAGACGGGTTCCTTTTATGCAGTAAATTGTTATCAAATTTGGATCTTCTTCTTTGCTCCATTCTGAATCATTCATATCCTTAAAATAGATTCCATCACCAACAACAAATATTTTTTTACCTGGATAAAGCCAGCCTCTCAAAACGAAATCTGAAATTCCTTGTTTGCTTATTTCTGTTGCCTTTTGGCCCTCTATCTTAAATATCTTTGAAGTAAAGCCAAGAGAATATTCGGCACAAACGGCAAGTATTTCATAAGATTTTGTTCTTTTATTATAATCACCATAAATGTTGTTTACATACAAATCAGTTCCAGTTTCAATAGGGGTCCAGACTGTTCCATTGTAGTGATATATTTTGCCACCATAACCTCCGGCATAAATATTATTGCTATCGCTTCCCCAGACATTTGCTGTAGCCAATGGAAGTTTTTCAGAACGGATTTGTGTTGTCCCATCATACCAGGTCACACCAAAAGTACTAAACAACATCAAATTATTATTGGTAAAAGCTAATATTCCGGTAATTTCAGGTACTGCAAGAAAATTTCCGGGTACTTCATACCAAATTCTTTTATATTCCCATCCCGTTCCATCCCAATGTGCTGCATTGTAGTCTAAATAACCTGAAAGATTGGTATCAGGAAGAACGAACAGACCAACAGCCCAGATATCATTCTCACTAATTATTGCAATATCATTTACATAACTATAGTTGATATTTGTACTCCCGAGGTAATGCTTGGTACGGCTAAAGGAATTGCCGGTGGGTGAAAGTGTGGTAAGATTTGTTACATTGGAAAATATTGTGGAATTGTTGGGAGGAGTTATTGATGCCTGAAAAACATAAACTTTGGAATGGGTAAGAGTGGGTATGTACAAAAGCGTATCAGTAGTTACCACCGTAATGGACATAACTGTCTGGTTATCCTGCAGTAGCAATACCTGTGCAGGTAACATCTCCGGAGGAGTGGACAGATTAAGCCAACCTTCCGTGCATGACATATCGTCAACTGTAAGAACAGGTTTTTCTACCTCATTATCGGTCGGCGATTCTGAACAGCTCGTAAATAATCCTAAACCCAGAAGAAACAAAATATAAAACATTTTCATGCTAAACCATTGATTAAGATGTACAATCGGAATACAATCCGGTTACTCTACGACAATTTATATAAATAATAGATTGTTCATGAGTTATTAAGAGTTAAATCAGGGGGATGTTTATAAACAGCAGGTTTCCCGGAGAAGAACCGCCATATGGTTCTCTACAGGGTGAGGAAGGTACGATACGATAGATTATTTGCTCTAAAAGGGCCCGAAGAAAATCCTGGAACATCCTGCCGGATAACTTGTAATAACCGGACAATTTTTGTCCCGGTTATTTTATTTCCTGCGTTTACATTACTCTCCCGTGTTTAATTATATCCTGATAATAAGTTACGAATTATTGTAATTAATGTCAAGAGATCTAAAAAATATTTTTAACATGAGTTATTACACCAATAATTGAAATTTATTTCACCATAGATATTTTAAAAGGCTGACCCTCTCGAGACAGCCTTAATAATTTAACATTCTTGTGCGGGCTTTTCAGCCATCAACCTTCATTCCTCAGCCCTATTTAAGGAGCAAAGCTTTCATCGTTTTGCTGTAATTGGAGCCTGTATGTTCAAGCGATTGGGCATTCAAACGAATTACATAAACACCTGAAGAAAGATTTGTACCATCAAACCTTTCCTCATAGAACCCTTTCTCCATTTCACCGCTTATGAGTTCTGCAACTTTCTGCCCCGTGATGCTGTAAACCGTCAGGGTTACACTGCTTCTCTCTTTTAGCGAGAATTTTATCATCGTTTCAGGGTTGAACGGGTTGGGAAAGTTATTGAAGAGTTGGTACTCTAAAGGTAAAGTCTCGGTTGTTGATGTTACCGTTGAAGGTTTCATCATATTCGTGCCCGATGTAAGAATGTAATTTACTTCTTTTGTATATGAACTCAATGGATATAATCTGTTCATATCATTTTTGAGAGCATCAATCTCTTCGTCCCGGTTTCCTTCTCCAATCAGGTGAATGATTTTCAGATAAGATGCCCTTGCTGCATGGTCAGTTCCTTGATAAACTGATATCAGGTTTGTCAGGTGAGTTTCTTTTCTGTCTATCTGATATTCCGAAAGCAAAAACAGAGCCTTTGCCGTAAGATCGTTTTTAACAGGCCGGTTGCCAACCGTTTGAAGAACCGAGAAGTAACTTTCGATGTCTCCGGGGCTATAGGTTTTACCGTATATCTCCAATGCTTCACATGACATTTGCATGTTTTCCGGGTTGTTGATCAACGGAAGTAATATTGCCCTTGCTGCAGTCATGTTTCCTTGTCTTATCTGTTTCCTTGCCGCTCTTAACAAACTATGTCCTCCGCCCGATGTGAACCTCCCCTGACTCTGTGATATCAACTCATCGTCAATCTTCATGGCTACTTTACTTGCCAATCCCGAGTAAATCGATCCTGTTGGCGGATCATCCAGATAATAGTCAGTATAGACTATACTGCCGGTGACTGAATATATGTTAAACAATGCCGGGTCTTTTGTCCCCCAGTAATTCCGTTCCACATAGACATTGCAGTTGGTATCTGCCATCACATTGAATATGGAATTATTTTTGATCGTGTTTCCACCACCGGATATCAGGATACCTCCTTGATCATTATCCACATAACCAAGCATCGGTGATGAGTTAAGAGTTATTATTCCAACATCGTTGCTGTCGATTAAGTTGTAACTGTTGATCTCGTCAGTTGTATCATAGGGGTTTGAATTTGTTACACAGTATAAGCCGTAATCATTTTTTCTGATAGTGGTGGCGTATATCTTTGGGGATGAATTCGATAGCGTAATTCCTCTTCCCTGATTGTCCCAGGTTGCATTGTCGTGAATGTTACAGTTAACGATCTTTGCCTTCTCGGTACCATAACTGTGAGTCCAATGCATCACTATTCCCCAATAATTGTTGAATATTTCGCAATTCTGAATGTCATCATTATCAGTGGTATATGAGTAGTAACCAATTCCCGCGTTTTTGATCCTTGCATGATTTAACACGACATTTCCATTGTTGTTAACAATTCCGTTTTGAGTGGATTGCCAATAAGGGACAACAAAGTCGAACACTACCGGTTCCTGAGCCGTACCGACAACATTCAGGTTTCCATTGGAGAGGATAAGCCGTGAATGATTCTTAAAAGTCAGTGTTGTGCCCCCGGTTATGGTAAGTGTTGCATTATTAGATACTGTCAGGTCACTGTAAAATGTTGTGTTGTAACCAAGAGTATCATTTTGTGTAATATTTGTAATCTGTGGTTCAATCTTTAACAGGGTTCCCTCTCCTGCACCAAGGAAAATCGTAACTGCACCTGTTTTGGTTGTAAAATACACAGAGTCAGTTTTTAAATCTGTAACTGTGTAATAATCCCAGGTTGAATTAGGGAAATTGAGATAAAATCTTACATTTCTGCATGATGTATCCGCATATTCTTCAAGGTTATCGGGTGAATTCTCAGGTTGGAGATTGCACCTTCTGTTTACCAGATAAATGAATTTTGCATCCTCAATTTTCCCGGAAGGGGGAGATTTTTCAACAAAATAACCTGTTTCCACAAATGTTTTGTTTGAATCATCGTCTTTTCCAAAATAAGGATATCGGGTGGAAACATTAGCAATCCAATTTTCTGAACATGAGGAGTTATCATGCCAACTTTTTGCATCCTTCCACCTCAATCCCAAAAGCGTTGACTCAATTGGTTTGATCGAGGATATGAAACTTTTAACCGCAAAAAATCTTTTGTTTTTAATCTGATTGTATTCAGGGTGTTGTACACTTCCGTTCATCGTTGAATGAGAAGTATCATAAACTTCACCTGCTGCATCAAATAAGCCATAAGTATTCCAAACTGTGTCATAATAGTATTGTTGTAGATTAGGATTGAATTTTAGAACAGGTGGTTTTGCCCTGGTAGGGATCATATAATACATAAATCCCTTAGCACCATAAGCCAAAGCTAAATTCCCTTGAGCAAATATCTCACTCCATGTTGGGGCTCTCCTCGAATGTGGACCTGAGACATAAACCGGTGAACCTGGCGAACCCGTAACATATTGTTCTGAATGTACGCCCATGGTAAAGATCAGAGGAATATCGTCGGATTGAATATCAAGAGTAAAGTTTTGGGCAGCCATCTGAGCTCTTTTTAGTCCGGAGAATTGATAATCTTCTGATTCACCAAAGTTTCCGTAATTTATCAGAACATCCAGTCTGTGCTGAATGCTTGTCTGACCAATTGTGGTATTGGCATCTATGGGGTAAATGTTGTAAATAATTGATCGCTTAGCTTCTTCTCCTACCGGCTTTGCATAATTTCGTTCAAACTCAAGAAAATAAGCCGGAACACCTCCGGTCGCTCCATTTAACTCCAATGTTGTAGCATTAACCGAGGTTGCTTTTTGGTATATTTTAGATTGAAGTTCTTTCCTGTAAAGTGCCGATAGTTGAAATGGTTCATCTGCATAGAAGCTTTGAAATTTCGTATTCGTTAAATCGCCATTCGGATAGCGGTTAAATAATGTAGTAGCTATTTCATCAACACTTATTGTTGAGTCAACATACAGCTCCGCGAATTGTGTACTGACAAAAGTAATCTTATCGATGTAAATACTTGCGTTACCATGCCAGTAGATATAAAATCCGAGATCCATATCCTGACTAACCTGAAATGCATTTGATTCAAACCAGACATAGTCATTTGTATCAGTAATAGCGGTATTCATCACAACCTGTGTTAAACCAATTGGTCCTGTTTGTGCCGCTATTTGCCGAAAATAATCCCGCCTTAATTCAAGTTGAGGATCATCTGTGTTTCCTGTCCAATTACTGATATTGATGGTAAAAATCTCTTCCTCATTTGTCGGGACATCCTCCATCCGAAGATAAATCCTCATTTTGTACCACAGGCTTGGATCAGCAAGTTGTGTCCATGGGAGAACTCCCCATAACATTACACCCCGATCGTGCGAGTTAACTTTAGAGTATCTTGAACTGTGTAGAGTAGTATTAATAGTTTCATCAATATTCGCCCCTGTAGCATCCAGCGGTGGTTGATAATTCGGTTGCATACCCCAATAACAGGTGCCTGAACCGCCTGCTGTGGTGAAGCCAAAATTATTAAGTTTATTAATTGAGCCTGCTATATCGCCTCCAAATTCAAGCGGATAATCCTTTACATCATGCCCAAGGGAATTCAGGTACTCTGCAGGAGTGAATATTACGGGAGGATTAGCCCAGGTTTTGTTTTTCCATTGAAATCCCATATCATTCAAGAAAAATGAATGTCTTAAGGATTGGAGATTATCAAGATGGTATTGACCGTCGGTAACGATGTTGGTCAACCCAAGATCTTTAAGTGAATCAAGATACCACCCTTTAGAGTTATACTCCGAAATTAGCGATGTAGAGGTTGTACCATCCCATGGATGGCTCAGGGCATTAACGACAAAGTCGAAAAAGCCTGTATGCGGGAAATAATCAATTCCCGGACGAGGTCTGTCCTGTCCAAAGAACATTCCTGTTAAAAGAAGTATGATTAATGCAGCCTTTTTCATAGCGCATTCCTTTTTTTTGTTGTAGTTTTTTCCCTTTACTTCAAGAACTGAAGTTTCAAACTCTTTAATACACTTTTATCACCTTGATGTAATTCTATGGTTAAAATATAGACACCTGATGATTTTACTATTTTTGAAATATCAACAAATAATGCATGTTCGCCAATATTCTCAATTTGGGTGGTGGCGTAAACTTTTTTACCTGTTATATCGTGAATACTTATATCTACTTCCCCTTCGAAGGGAAGAGTGTATGTGATATTTAAACTTGAGGAGGTTGGATTTGGAGATATATTAAGAGTTAACTGAGATTCAGTTGTTTCGGGTGCAGCCTCGTCTTTTACTGAAACAGGACTTCTTGTCCCCTTTATTATGTAAATATTACCGGGTTGGTTGGTTCCTGTATGATCAGTACCTCCGTTTTCACCGATACATATGTCATCAACTCCATCACCGTCCACATCTCCAATCCTACCTCCAAAATTTATTCGATAAATACCCGAAGACGAAGACGAATAGACTTTGGTCCTCTCTTCCTGCATTGGGTATCCTCCAAGATAGAGATTCATTATATAATAAGGCAGGTGGCGTAACATGTCATTACATCCATCGGCATTTATATCGCCGGGTGAAAAAGCCGCAGCCCAAGGGTAATTTTGCGTATTGATCCCCTGCTCCACTGTGAAGTTTGGGGGTCGGGTACCAAATGAAAAAACATCCGAATACCAATCAGGATGCGTTCCCGGATTATTGAAGATTATCTCTCCTTTACCGTCATTGTTAAGGTCTTGTATTAAATAGGTATGATCCACATATGCCATGGTATCGGTTATTTCGTAAAAACCATTAAAATCGAAATCTGTATTCCCATAATAAAAGCGAACCTTGCGTTCAGGTGCCGCTGTCGGTGCAGAATATTTACCCAAAACGATACTAATATCAGTCTTTCTGTCACCATCAATATCAGCAAAACTTGTATACGACCGCTTTATTTGGTACGATTGATCCGGGAACAATTCAATTTTGTGATATGCTTGGGTTGTCATGAGACTGTCTGTTCTAAAAAAATATATTCTGTCATTTAGAAATCCTGAGGTGACATTGTATCCACTTATACAAACAAAGTCTTCAAATCCGTCACCGTCGAAATCAATGGGCCAATTATGTCCCATCATTTCTACTAAATCGGAGATGTTGTCGATCCAGGAGAATGAAAAATCAGATATTGTATCAATCTCAGGACCGCCATAATAAATATCTATAATTTGTGGTTTAACATTGCCTCTTCTTTGGACGACTAAATCTCTGTAACCGTCTCTATTTACATCACAGGCAGTGGTGGTGGTTGGAGCATAGTAAGGAAATTTCAACGCAGAGGTGGAGGAAACAGGGTTACCTCCATAATAAAAATTTGCGTAACCATTTGGACCTACATTTGCATCCTGAACGCAAAGGATAAAGTCATCATACCCGTCATCGTTTTGGTCACCCATGTAGATCACAGCTTCATTCCAGTAGGGAGCTTTTTTTACAAAGATTACAGAATCAAACTGGGCCTCCGCAGTGAAACTCAACAATAAAACCAAACAGGGTAGTATTCTCAACGATTTAAGGTATTTACTCATACTATTTTCCAAAAAGATTAAGTATCTAAACAATGGCTTAAAGGCATCTTAATTGCTTAAAATGTCACCGTGTATCAGAATTGGTTTTGTAAAGGATTCCCGGAGAAGAACCGCCGTGTGGTTCTCTACAGGGTGTGGAAGGTACATTACGATAGAATATTTGCTCTAAAAGGGCCCGAAGAAAATCCTGGAACATCCTGCCGGATAACTTGTAATAACCGGACAATTTTTGTGCCGTTTGTTATATTTCCTGCGTTTACATTACTCTCCCGTGTTTAATTATATCCTGGAGTTAAATTACAAATTTTTGTAATTAATGTCAAGAGATCTCAAAAATATTTTTAATATGGAAGGGGGTATGTTAAGCAGGCTATCGACCTGAAGAGGTGGGAGATAATTTTCAGCGAGGTTTTCATCATTTTGGAGTATAGAAATGAATCAGTCTGAAGCTGGCATAATTTGCATCGCACCATTTCCCGGGAAATATAAACTGTGCAAGACCACATGTCGGCATTTCGATTGAATTAACAGGATTACCGGCGAGCCGGTTTACAAGATTTGTGATGCCGGGATTGTGAGCTACCAATAGAAGTCTTTCCGTCGATTCATCCGTCTGCCTGATTTGCGCAAGGATTTCTGCCGCCGATGCAAGATAGAGTGACCCCAGAAGAATTATATCCGCCGGTTTCCTGTTGATTTCCTTCGTCACCAGTTCTGCGGTGGTTTTCGCCCTGAGCGCTGTGCTTGATACAACAAGATCAGGCACCATTCCTTCCCTTTTCATTAAATTTCCCATGGCGGGGGCGTCACGGAATCCCCGTTTGTTTAAGGGTCTTTCGTGATCTGAAATGGAATCGTCATCCCAGTCAGACTTTGCATGTCGTAATAAATAAAGTTCCTTCATCTTTTCTCCTTTCATCTCAATACCAGCGGGTTAAAGGGGGATAATTCCCTTTCCCTTCTGTTTTTCGCAATACAAAATGGTAGAGGTTTATCATGTTCGAATTGAATCCGTATGCCATAAGCGCCATGCTCAATCTGTAAACCCTGTACATTACTTCACCTGTAACACCTGCAATTTCATCATGCCCGTTTTCGATGTTTTTTAGCCAGTGCCGTGCTGTCAGCATGTAGTGTTGACGAAGATTCTCGAGGTCATACACTTCAAATCCCCCTCTTTCGGCGATTTTTAAATACTCCCCGACGGGTGAAAGTTCATAGTCGGGCATGAAATATTTTGGTGCGAAAAGAGGACCGCGATATTTTCCCTTCGCTGCATTACTCGTAACAGCGAGCTGAAACGACAGTCCGCCCGGTTTAAGGAGCTGCCTGATTTTTTCAAAATATTGAGGGAGTGAATTGTAGCCGATGTGGTGCAACATCTCAACCGATG
The DNA here is from genome assembly GCA_020161395.1 of Bacteroidota bacterium. Lineage (NCBI taxonomy): Bacteria > Pseudomonadati > Bacteroidota > Bacteroidota bacterium. Next base: position 126,317 of record JAIUOE010000009.1, on the reverse strand, counting down.
AAATCTTGTCAAACTGTTCATTTTCCATCTCTCTGATATCCCTCACCTCTACTCTGCACCTCTGAGTGAGCCCGAGTTGCTGAATCCGGGAATTCGCCAGTTCCGCCTGATTTTTACTCAGCGTGACACCCAGAGCAGTAACTCCATAATTTTGTGCAGCATGAATAACCAGGGCACCCCATCCGCACCCGACATCGAGTAACTTCTCTCCCTCTTTAAGGGCAAGTTTCCGGCAAATATAGTCGAGTTTATCCGTTTGAGCTTCCTCGAGAGGAGTATCCTGGGTTTTGAAATACGCACAGGAATAAACCATCTGAGGATCGAGCCAGAGTTTGTAGAGATCGTTGGACATATCGTAATGATATGAGACGGCATCTTTGTCCCTCTCGAGAGAGTGGGCTTGACCCGACATCCTCCTGGCGAAGTTTTTCTCTTTCTTTCGGGGACTTGAAGGCAGGGAGAGAATTTTGAGGAGGAGACTGAGATTTTCGGAATGCCCCCTCTTTACCCCGGACAACTCGTAGGCAGTTTCAAAAACTGAAAAAAGGTCACCTTCGATGTCAAACTCGTCAAAAAGATATGCTTCGGTTACATTCAATTCCGTCGGCGGAAAGATCGTATTCTTCAATGAACCCGCTGATTTCAGCTTAAGTGTAAAACCGGGTACCGAATCGGGGACGGGGTTCCACATTTCACCATCGGGAAACTGAATCATGAATCCGTTTTTCAGACTGTTACCCGTTGTCAGGGAGATTACCCGCCTTATTTTCTCGTTTTCGCTCATTATCTCATCTCAACTTTGAAGAGGAGAGCATCCTTTGCTTTCATTATTATTCCGGGATCTGCCTCGGGTGGATTTTTCCCCGTGTAAATGAATCGGAATTTGGGAGTGATGATTGAGAGGATCAGATGCATCTCGAACATTGCTATTCTTCTTCCTGTGCAGATGTGGGGACCCTGACCGAAGGGTATGTAGTGGAAGTGGTTCACCTCGGGCTGATCCTCTTCTACAAATCTTTCGGGGTTAAATAAATGCGGATTCTCCCAGTATTTTGGTGTTCTGTGTAACAGATATGGTGAGATCATCAGATACGATTTTGCAGGGAAGTGGAGCCCGTCAATATCGTCATCTTCGGTAACAATTCTGTAAAACGCCCATGCAGGGGGATAAAGCCGCAGTGCCTCATTTATCACAGCACCAAGCCAGCGTGATTCGCTTCCCGAAATAATCTTTTCGTCTGTGCCGGGACTGGTGGAGATAAGATACTGACTCCAGGAAAGCCCCTCTGCCACGGTATCAAAACCTGCGAAAAGAAATGTCATAATTTCATCCCGCACCTGGGTATCGTCGATCTCGCCCTGCTCTTTTAATTCCTTCAGGATGGAAGTGAGGGCTCCCGGTCGCAATTCATTTTTCACTATTCTGCCGAAAAATTCCGCGACAAAATCTTCAAGATATTTCAACGATTCAGTGTAGTAGAGTGGAGGAGTGTAGCGAAGACCAAACAGCCCCTTTACACCCGAAACGACATTTCTTATCAATTCCCCTTTTATACTCGTATAGTCGAGCACGGCGTCAAGCTTTGCGATGATGGTTTCTGGTTCAAACTTCAAATCAGGAGAGAACATCTCCTTCGCCAGAATTTTGAGCATCAAAGTTTTAAACTCTTTTTGCATATCGACATTGCCGGATTGCTTCGAAATGGCTTCGAGGTCAGAGCAGAATCTCCCTGTCTCCTCTCTTATTATCTGTTCGAACTCCGCATAATTTTTGGTGTGAAATGCAGGTGTCAGATTTTTTTGCTGCCTGACCCAGAGGTCGTGATCGCTTGTGAACAAGCCCTTCCCAAGGAGCGGGAAGATGCCCTTCAGCGATTTCCCTCTTGGGTAGTTCCGGTAATTTGTTTTTAGGATATGACGAAGGATTGAAGGGTCGTTCACAAGAAAAAGGATATACTTCCCGAACTTGAATGGAATTACTCTCTCACCCCCGGCGACGATATCGCTCAGCGTCCCAAGAGGATCCCGATAGAGTTTTGGAAGAATTTTTAGAAATGCAGCCCCCTTGTAACCGGGTAAATCGTGAATATTCATTTGTTAACCACCATTTTCTTTACCTGAGAGTACTTTTTACCCGCGGCAGTCACCACATTTAATTTGTAAAAATAGACACCCGAAGATGCTCTTCCGGCATCAAACTTAAATTCATAATAACCTGCAGCGTAATTTCCTTCGACTGCAAAGCCTGTTTCCCTTCCTCTGATATCATAAACCGTGAGGGTAATTTGTGCGGGTTCTGCAAGGGTTACGGGTATTACAGTAACGGGATTGAAAGGATTCGGGTAGTTTTCACCAAGTTTGAATGTTTCAAAGGATGAAAGGGGGATATCTTCCTTTATCCCGACGATACTCCTGCTGTACTTTGCAAAATAACCGTTTCTCCCTGCTGTGTAGCCTGTCAGGGAATCGGTAAACTGAATGTCATAAAGAATACCGCTGTCAGGGGCGGAGTATTCCAGCCAAACTGTCCCTTTATCCGGGGTATAGAGGAGTTTTTGTGCGAAACCGAGAGGTACCCACGCTTCAGTGTCAGTCCGGAAAGAGAGTCCGTAGGGCACTCCGAAAACATCAAGGCTTCTGTAATCCCAGGTTTCCCCTCCGTCTGTTGATTTTACAACTGCGGTTCCGTACTCAAAATCACCACCAATTCCGATGAGATTGAGACTGTCAAATACAATCAACCCCCGTATCGGCTCAGGTCCCACTCCATGCGATTTCCAGTAACCACCCGCATTCGTGGTTTTCCAGACAACTCCGGCAATATCTATATGCCCTCCAAAAGCGAAGGCGAGTGTGTCGGTATAAAATGAAAAACCGAGAACAGGGAAGTTTGTGAACTCACTCGTGTCGTTCAGTGCAGGAATCCATTCATCACCACCATTTGTGGTGCAGGCAATTTTACCTTCAAGTCCGCTCGTCCACCCCCGAAGCGAGTCGAGAAAATGAAGTGAAACAAAATAGACCTCGTCGCCTCTGTATCTGCTTTCCACCCAGGAATCACCGCCGTCGGTTGTTTTATAAAAAAGTGTACCAAAAGGGGATGATTCAAAATCGAGAGCGACTGCATACCCCGTTGTTTTGCTCACAAATGTGATATCGCTTATATCCTTGTTTCGGGGAAGTGTCTGCACCTGCCACGAACTGCCCCCATCGGTCGTTTTCATCACAAGACCGGTGTCGCCGGCAGCAAATCCGTAGAGACTGTCGATAAACGAGATTGAATTTATGGTTTTATGAGTGGGGACAGGGAGTTTCGTCCACTTAAAATTTTGGGGAAAGAGTGTAAAAGCGAATAAAAAAAGCGGTATAAGTAATTTCAAACTTCTGTTCCGATAATTGGGAAATCGAGTATGAAATTTACTTAAACCGCCGTAAAAAAAGAGTGATTAAAATCAGCCTATCCGTTCGATAACGGCTTCGACAAACCTTTTAACCGATTTTTCATTGTAAGAGAAGTAAAGACACGGCTCAAACATCTCGAGTTCAAGCACTTTAAACTCGTCTTTGGTCATTATCCCGTCCACTCTTGAATATAAAGTGTCGAAACCGAGTGCATCGTTTATCTCGTAAGCCATATCGATCATGTCAGCGGAGGGTTTGATTGATTCCACAATACCGCCATACTCCAGTTGTGTTCTGAACTCACCGGGGGCGGTCGTCTTCAGGACGGCATGACTGTATTCACCGTTAAAGAATACCAGAGAATACTCTCCTTTGGTTTCAATCTCCTCAATGTAGTCCTGAATCATCAGGTCGGAGAACTCGAGGATTTTGGCAGCAATTGCGTTATACTCGGTTGCCTCATCCCGGTGAACAAGATAGGTCTCGAAGGCACCGGCAGAAATTGCAGGTTTTATCACCACCGTCTTGAACCGTTTTCTTTCAAAAACCTCTTCCAGCTTCAGAATACTGGCTTTTGGAATAAACATCGTATCGGCAGTAAGCACACCTCTTCTCTGTAATTCCTTGATATAGCTCTTGTGAAGGTTTTTCTTGACGATTTCCGGTTTATTCAGAATTTTATAACCGGCAGCGTTGGCTTTATTCATCCAGGAAATATATTCAGCAGTGGAAAGATAGTAATCCCACGGGGATCTGATAATCAGAAGATCATACTCGTTTGGAGGGAGGGGTCCATCGTTCCATATAACCGGTTTCGCTATTATCTTTTTTTCTTTAAATGCAGGGATCAGAAGCTGATCATCCTCTGTAAGTTCCGGGTATTCCCGGCATGTTACCAATCCTAATTTGATCATTTTGCCAGACTTTTGTAATGATGATTATTAAAAATAATATGGAACGCAAAATAAAAACTTTTTACCTTTTATAAAAAATTAATTAGATAAATTACACAATTCCGGCGACCAACACCCCCAAATCGTTCTCTTTCAGAGTCCCTTATTTCTTATCTTTGCTTATTGGTTATTAAAATTTAAGGATTCAAAATGAAATCAAGACAAGTTGGCAAGTCCGACCTGAAAATCTCTGAAATCAGTCTCGGTTGCTGGACACTCGGTGGTTTGAACTGGGTTGACGGCACCCCGAACGGTTGGGCGAATGTAGATGAAAATGAAGTGGCGGACGCTATAAACTATGCCATTGACAATGGTGTCACCCATTTCGATAATGCGGATGTTTACGGAAATGGCAGAGCTGAAAGAATGCTCTCCAAAATTCTCGGCAAGCGAGTAAATGACATCACCATCGCCACAAAAATCGGATGGTTCAAAGGAACCGCAGCCCATGCCTACGAACCTGCCCATATCCGCCACCAGTGTGAACAATCACTCATCAATCTCAAGAGGGATTTTATCGACCTCTACTATTTCCACCACGGTGATTTCGGGAAAGACGATGTTTACCTCGATGACGCTGTTGAAATGATGTATAAACTGAAAGAAGAAGGCAAAATCAGAGTAATCGGTTTGTCCTCATATTCACACGAGCGGTTTGCAACCCTTGGTCCAAAAATAAAACCCGAAGCATTCCAGAGCTCCGCGAGCGCCATTGATGATAAATATCTCGTGGAAGGAACCCCGACTGCCAAGACAATGGAAGAACACAAAATTTCATTTGTTGCTTTCGGACCTGTAGCCCAGGGACTTCTTCTTGGAAAATATTCAAAAGACAACCCGCCTAAATTTGAACCGGGTGACCACCGTGCAAATGCCCCAAGATTTTCGGCTGAAAACCTTGCAAAACTTGAGCCAAAAATTGAAGCCCTCAAAAAAGAGTTTGGCAACACTTCGGAAGACCTCGCCCGGGTTGCACTTCAATATCTTTTGAAATACAATTCAGTTGCTGCAGTTATTCCGGGATTCAGAAATCTCGCACAGGTAAAGGTCAACCTCTCGGCTGCAGACAAACCCCTCACCGAGGATGAATTCAATTTTGTAAAATCAGTTTTTTCAGAGTAAAGGAGAATTATACAAATGTTTGATTTTAAAGACCAACCTTCTAAGGAACCTAAAAAAAGGGAATATGAAGAATCGGAAGAATTAAAATTTCTTGCAAATAAAGTGATTACCGAACAGAAACTCGACATTATGCCCGCACAGGTGGCTTACCTTCTTGTGAGCCCCAACATATCGAAAACCGTGCCGAGCAAAACCTTCAAAACAAGCCCCGAATTGAGATTCTTCTCCGGCTTTGATTACATAGTTGAAGTCTCCCTCGATCTCTGGACAGCTCTTGATGAGGCAGAACGATACATCCTTATGCACCATGAACTGCTTCATATTCTGCCGATTATGAATGAAAAAACGGGTGACTACGATTTTAAAATAAGAAAACCCGACTTTATCGCCTTCAAATCGATCCTCGATAAATACGGTGCCGACTGGAAGCAGAAAATAAAACTGAGCCTCAGCTCAATTCACAATCTGACGCCCGCTCAGGAAGACTCAATAAAAATATAAAGAACTTCAGAACCCCGGAGTTTCAGAACCTCAGAACACGGGAGAGCTTCAGAACTTCGAAACTTCAGTAGATGAGAACTTCGGAACCTCAGAACCTCAGAACTTCAGTATCCCGACTAAAATGATGTGCTGAATCTCTGAGGTTCCGTATCTCTGAGGTTCTTATTTGCATTTTGTCGGAAATATTTGTAAGTTAATCTATTAATCTTCATTAACATATAAAAGGAGCCAAAATGCGACTAATTGTTACATTTTTTGCTATCGTTGTAATTGCAGGCACCTCATTTGCCCAGAATGTATCTGTTCAGGACTACAAAGTCCCGATCAGCCGGGCAAAGATTCTCCGCCTTAACGGAAGTTACAATTTCGCCCAGACAACTGACTCTGCGACGACACATGTAAATTCAAACACAGCACAGGCAAGCGGTCTTTTCAGATATTTCTATTCTTCTCTTCCTTTCGCTTACTTCATCGATATTGATGCAACGGCAGGAAAAACATTTGAAGAATACAGCCACGATATCAGCATCAGACCAAGTATCAGGAAGTACATCGCAGATGATAAAGACTGGTTCGGATTTGGCGCAATGGATCTCCGTCATGCCAACACTTTCAAACAGATTGAATCAAACCTTACTGTCGGCGGTGGTTACGGTCGTTATATAAATGCAACAGCCCTCGCAAAAGCGGTCAGAATTGAAGATCACCTTTTGAAAGAAGGCGTTATTTCGACCAGACTCCCAAAAGAGACCATGATCAAAATCGCCAACATCATTGAAAGAGAACAGGAATATCGTGGTGTTTTTGGTGACACCTACGAGAAAAACTGGTATGAAGATATCGAAAAAGAGATGAGGGCAACAGGATTGTTACAGGGCGGCGCACTTGGAGCTATTGGTATCCTCAGAACACAACAGGTTCTTAAAGGCATCAACGAAAGAGTAAATGAAAGATTCTTCGGATGGGATGTAACCGCCGGTGTTCTTTTCAATCTTTCAACCAGGGATAAATCACCCACCAATTCACCTGCTCTGTCGTTAGGCGGAAGATTCTCCAATCCAATCGGCTGGAATTCACAGATCAACGCATATGCGAACATGAATACCCCGTTTGATTCAACATTCTTCAAAACGGTAATTGTTACCGCAGGTGTTGACTACTTCTATGAACTCGGAAACAAAATTAACTTTGTTGCCGGATATCAGTTGAATTATATAAAGAGAAATACTGTGATATTCCCTCTGAACGAAGACAGTTATGTCGATCATGCAATTTCGGCAGGATTTATTTTCTACCTCGAAAACAACATCAACCTTGGCATCACTTCTTCACTTAACAGAAGCGGTCTTTTGAAAGTGACCGACTTCCGGACAGCGGTTACACTTCAGTATAATGTATTCTAAATAATAACCTTTCTTTAAAACAAAAGAGGCTGCCCCGAATGAGACAGCCTCTTTTTTTTGTGAAAATCGAAATTTTACGATTTGTTTTTCAGCGCTTTACCGTCTTTATCGAGGGTCTTAAGAAACTTGGCAGGATCTTTCTGGAATTTTGAGACGCATCCTTTACAGCAGAGAGCTACAAGTTTTCCATCGTGTTCAACTGTTGGTGCACCGGGTTCAATTGCTTCTCCTGTAACAGGACATACACTGTTCCATACTTTTTTTACAGATTTGTCTTCTTTGTTTCCCATGTCATGGTTGTGTGCGTCTTTTGACTCAGAGCAGCAGTCACCTGATTTAGTTGAGTCGGTCGAGCAGCAGGCTTCTTTTTTTGTGCTGTCTTTTTCCGTATGGTGATTTTTCTTTGAAGCATCCTGTGCGTTAAGATTGGAAGCGGCAAAAAGGATGAAAAGGGGCAAAGCTAAAAATATCAGCTTTTTCATGGGTTATCTCCGGTATTTATTTGATTTGTAAGTAATTCATTTTAACAATAATTAAAAATAAGTATAATAAACAAGAAATGAAAGGGAGAATGGATGACGCTATTTAAAGAGGTTCACTCCCCGAGAATCAGACTCAATTTTCCTGCTATTACTTTTCTGTCAAAGTTTTTTATCATGTTGAGGTCGGTTTTGAATGATTCAACTTTTTCAAAAAATTCTGAACCGTCCGCTGAAAACGGAAGCATCATCCCTGCATTAGCTGATTTAATCACCCCTTCCACTTCAATATTGTCATCGCCGTATGCGAGAATGGGAATTCCCGTCCTTAAATACTCAAACAGCTTCCCGGGGAAGTGTCGTTTTTCCATTGCACAGACTAAAAGAAAATCGGCTTTTGCAAGCACTTCGAGCATTTCATCGTAGGAAAGGAATCCAAGATACGAGGTGCGGTCATCGAGCCCTGCTTCCGAAATTGACCGTCTGACACCGGGACTTACAGTTCCCGTAAACCAGACCCTGAAATTTTCTCCAGAATCTATTTTCTGTTTTAAGTAACCCCAAAGCTTCTCGGGATTTTGAAAATCGAAAATGTTGCCCGAATGGAGCAGTACTCTTTCATCCCCCAGTTTTTTGATCCGTTTAAATCCGGCAAACTTCTCCTCATCAAAGCCCCAGTGAAGAACCCTTCCCTTTTCCTTAAGGAAAGGATAGCTTGATACATAATCAGCAAGGGAGGTTTCGGTGACAAAAACAGCCCTGCGGCTTTTTTCCAGTGTCCTCTTTTCGAGCCACCCGTCAATCATTACCGTAAGTTTACTCCTCGATTGCCCTTTGTAGTAGGCAATGTTAAGCCAGGGATCGATAAACACGGGATAAAACGGAATGTTTGCATTCCTTGCAATTTTGGCAGCGGCGAGGTGTACCGAATGTGGTGGACCAATTGAAACTACGGCATCATAAATTTCATCACGAAGAAGCCTGTTTCCGGCTTTTACTGCGAAAGGATACCAGCCAATCCTTGCATCGGGAATGAAAAGGTTCATCCTGATCCACAATGAAATCCGGTGAGCCAGACTCTTGTTTTCCTTTGAGATGGTTTCCGAGGCAACGAGTTGTGCGTCCTTACCTTTGCCGGTGAAAATTTTGTAAAATTCAAACGGTTCGATAGAAGGAGTCTTGATTACGGTAAGAGAAGGATCAATCTCTTTCTCCATCGATTCATCCTTCTGCATGAAAGATTCATCCTCCACAGTCAGGACGGCAGGCTGCCAACCGAACTCGGGCAGGTACTTTATCATTTTAAGAGGCCAGTGGAGGGATGCCTTCCCTGACGGGGGCCAGTAATATGTAAGAAAGAGAACTTTTTTCATTTTTTGATACCGGAAAACTTTATCACATCGGCACTGCCGGCATGCAGCCTTCCCTCACTAAGTTCAACTGTTTCTTTTGCGAAAATATCAAACTCGAGATCGATAAAATCTTCGACAATCTGTGCGAGGGAATAGAGCAGTTCGATCTGTTTTGGTCCTCCCGATGATTTCCCGAGCTGGGTTTTATCGTAAGCTGTGAATATCAGTTTCCCACCGGGTTTCAGGGTTTTGATCACACTTTTATGGAGTTCTTCCCTTTCTTCCTCCGGCAAATGTACAAAAACAAGCCCCACAGCGTCGAATTCTCCGGACGGATAATCAAAAGAGGAAATTTCGCTAACGAAATAATTTATCTTCACTCCCTCCATTTCAGCGAGTTTGTCAGCCTTCTTTTTTCCTTCATCACTCCAGTCGAAACAGACAACTTCCCACCCTTTTTTTGCAGCATAGACAGCATTTCGCCCCTCTCCCTCGGCAGGAAGAAGTATCCTCCCCGGCTTCAGACGGTCAATTTCCTCCTTAAAAAAGGCATTGGGCTCTTTCCCGTACACAAATTCTTCAACTCCAAACCGGGCGTTCCAGTCATTTTTCAATACAAATTTCTCCTTTTCAATTATGCAAAATTACGGAATATCGGTCAGAGATTCTCGAGGAAATGTTTTTTCACTAAAAGGAAGGCTTGCACAGGATCATATTTCTCACTTGGACTGAGGATCGCAGTCGTATCACCAAGAAAATCGGAATCCTGCATTTTATCGGTGAGATTATCCGTAAATTTCTTTTTTGAAGGCGGCTCAACTGTGAACTTCATATAGTGATAGTATATTTCAAGTGTTTTAATGTAATCCAAATTAGGATGCATTGTTAGAACTTTATACAAATCATATAAATCCCTCCCCTTACTTCGCTGGTAAAGGGCTCTAAGTTTTGTCGCTGTAAGTTCCTCTAAATGGTAGGTAACAATGTTTGTCCTTCCCGAATACCATCTTGAATTGATAGCGAAGGGGACTTCATTGAATCCGGTGACGGTAAAATGTTCCCGGCAGTTTGTTTCCACTTTCAACTTAAGAGTCTGAACCGGTGGATACTCCGATTCAAATCTAAACAACAAGGTAAAATTATTCTCTTTCCTTAACCTTTTCGGAACTCCTAAAAAGCCAAGTCTCAAGGCAATCCTGTCAGCTATCTCACCAAAGGGACCGGCATTAATCTGTACCAGGTCTATATCTTCCGAGTATCTCATCTGGGGCGCTAAAAAAAGCTTATGCAAAGCCGTTCCACCTCTAAATGCCAGACTTTTAGCCAGGAACTCATCGGAATAGATTTCAAGCAGAGCCCGGCATGTCACCAGATCCTGTTCGACTTGCTCGTTTGCTTTCCAAGGCACGAAGTTAGACCATTCTGTAATGTAAGCTTTTGGTATCATAGATCCGGGTTTATCTCCATATTAACAATTATGTTCCATTTTTTATTGACAACTCTTTTTTTGACATCTTTCGCCGGATTAAGACGGATTTGCTGAAATTTGCGATTGGAGTTTTTTATTCCATCAAATATCTTTTGTGCAATTTCACTCTGATCGAGCACTTCTTCAAGGATATATCCCAATCTCTGAATGGTTGAGACTGTCGAATAATTGAGTAAGTCACTTGAAAAGTCATTCAAATTAAAAGCATCTGTGAGTTCACTCAAAACAGTTGATGCCCTGTTAAGTCCTCCAATTCTGTGATTGTATTGTACCAAATCGATTGCGGTCAGGGCGGGTGAAGAAACTGTAATATAGCCTGAATCAGTTTTTAGGCGTCTCAAGAAATGGTTATTAATCTCATTTCTGCTCAGGTAATTAATTTTTATCCCGGCGGTAACTGTATTTCGGAGTACCGGGAATTCCGTAACAACAAAAAACTCCTGAGGTTTTTGATGGGAAGATCCATAAAATCCGGCAGCACTTAGCAATCCTGCATAATAGGAACGGTGGAGCGAATTCATCAGGTCGTCGATGAATAATGAAGGGGGCAGTATTCCCATACCTGCATATTGCGGGGGGAGAATAATGTAAAATCCACGGAACACCGACCGTATTTTCTTTTTTATCGCTAAGCGGGATATTGTGGCTTGCACAGCCTCATCAGACAGAGCAACAAATTCTGATCTTGCTTCTTCCAGAGTGAAAGAATATCGGCCAAAAGACTGTAGTTTCTCAATCCAGTGATTCAAACGGTTCTTTATCAATGCAATGTTTCCAATATTTTTTTGCGTTACACTACAATATACATTATTTATCGCAAAATTTTTAGTAAAAATGATTTCCATAAAAAAAGGCTGCACCCTTCTTTTGATTCAAAAGGTGCAGCCTTAAAATTATCCGGATTGAATTACTTCAGCTCGGGGAGTCTTCCGGGGGTGAGATAACCTCCGAAGGAGTCAAGCTCGTCTTCGAGTTTTCTGACTTCAACTTCGGCCATCCTCTTGATGATCTCATAGAGAGGAGGGAATTCCGATTTCAGAACATCATAGGCAACCCTCTCGTTCTTTGTGACGCCTGAGGTCGAACGCCAGTGCGTCCAAAGCAGTGTGTTAAGCCTCTCGTTGATAGTAACCGGAGATGGTGGATTCTCTTCCGCACTTGGGAAATTCGATTTCCTCTCGAATTTCAGAAGCACCGTATTGAGAGTGTCCAGTATCCTGTCAACCCTGCGAAGAGGCTCATAACCCGTACTTGGTGAGTAAAGTGCCGCCTGCTTAAGAGCGTTAACTTTTCCGATCAGTTCGGTCAGGTAAATATAAGTGCCGCGTACAATCCGCGAAAGTTCGCGCACATCAGACTGAAATTTCACCAGTTCCGCTCTGTCGACGGCGGGGAGAGTCGTGTTCCGGAGAGCTTCCGCCTTGAACTCAACATTATCCGCAAGTGGAGATACACCCTCACGGTCTACCATGAAAATGGTGGCGGTGAATTTTCCTGGCATCACGAGGTTGGAACTTTGCGTCTTCATGTTCGAGTTGAACTTATCGACTTTCAGATTCGTAATCATCTGATGTTTTAGATCCCAGTTGATCCTGTTAACTCCTTTTGTGGCAGGTTTCGTGAGTTTTCTCACAATCTGTCCTGTTTCATCCTCGATCCACACGAGGAGATACGGCGCGACCTCACGCTGTTCGGCATCAAGTTCCGCGTCAGTCGGTATCGGTATCGGCTTCCCTTCCTTAAACAGGTCGGCTTCTTTTGCCTTCCGGATCTCCTTGAGGGTTTTCGGCACTTCCTTTATGTAATAGGTGATATTTACACCGAACTCGGGATTTGGTGCTTTGTAGTAAGTGTTGCCAGTCCCGTATCTGCCCGCCATCTCGATGAACATCAGGCCGTCCCTGACACCAAAGATGTGTCCATCTTTCTGTAGCAGTTCATTTGTCACGCTTCGGAGCGGCGTGTAATCGTCGAGAATATAAAATCCCCTGCCGAAGGTCGCAATTACAATATCACCTTCCCGCTTGTGAAGGAAGATATCTCTCACGGGGATATCAGGCAGGCCGTTCTGGAGCTTTATCCACTTGTTACCACCGTCCACGGTGAAGAAAAATCCGAACTCGGTACCCGCAAAAAGGAGATTTGGATTTTCAAAATCTTCCGCAATACTCCAGACAGAGCCGTTTTCAGGAAGTGAGGCAGAAATTGGTTTCCACGATTTCCCTTTATCCTCACTCTTAAGGATGTAGGGTTTAAAATCATCCCGCAGGTGGTTGTTGAAGGAGGCATAAACCACATTCTCATTGAATCGTGAAGGAAGGACATCACTTACATAAGTGTATTCAGGAACTCCGGGGAAGGAACCAGCCTTGCTCCAGGTCTTTGCATCTTCGGTGATCTGAATCAGTCCGTCGTCAGTGCCTGCATAGAGAAGATTCTCTTTTACGGGGGATTCTGCAAGTGAAACAATCGTTCCAAAAAGTGAAGTCGAACGGTCTTTGGCAACCGCATCCACTCCCCAGTATTTATCCATAACGGGGAAAGAATTTCTGTCGATTCCCGTTGTCAGGTCGGGACTGATCACTTCCCAGTTGTCACCCCTGTCATTGGTCCTGAACACCATATTTGCAGCGGTGTAGAGCCGTGTATTTTTATGAGGACTGATAAAAAGAGGGGTATCCCAGTTCCATTTGTAAGTTTTTTCACCTTTTCCGGGTTCAGGTCTGATATCGATTGCTTCACCGCTTTTTTTATCATATCTGACCATTCCTGCATACTGTGACTCCGCATAAACAATGTCGGGATTTTCAGGATCGACAGCCGACCAAAAACCATCGCCTCCGTTGGTAATAAACCAGTCGGAGTTTACAATGCCGTCAGAACTGAGTGTGCGTGAGGGTCCTCCCATGCTGCTGTTATCCTGTGTACCGCCGTAAACATTATAGAAGGGAGCAGAATTATCAGCAAAAACGCGATAAAACTGAGTAACGGGAAGGTTTTCTTTGAAGTCCCAAAGTTTTCCGCCATCAAAAGACTCGTAGATACCGCCATCCCCACCTATTAAAAGGTGGTTTGTGTTTGAAGGATTTATCCAAAGGGCGTGATCATCCACATGTCTGTCATCTACTCCGAGTGCAACCCAGGTCTTTCCTGCATCAGTGGTAACGCGGGAAACCACTTCCATCGAATAAACCTTATCGACATCCTTTGGATCACAGTAAATCTCGTTGAAATATTGTCCTGAGGAGGCATAATCGCTCATTTTCTCCCAGGTTGCCCCACGGTTGGTGCTTCTGTAAAATCCGCTCTGATTTTCGGCTGCTTCCACAATCAGGTACAAAACATCAGGATTAACAGGAGAAATATCGATTCCCATACCGCCAAGATGCACAGAGGGAAGCCCCTTCATAATCTTTTCCCATGTCTCTCCGCCGTCCTCTGATTTATAAACAGCAGATTCGGGTCCACCGCCAATCTTTCCGTAAACATGTCTTCTTCTCTGCTCCGAAGTGGCATACATGATATCAGGATTTCGGGAATCGAATGTAACATTATTGACACCCGTGTTTGTACTGATCTCGAGCACTTTTTTCCATGTTTTGCCACCGTCAACGGTTTTATAGAGGCCTCTTTCACCGCCGGGTCCCCAGACCGATCCTTCAGCAGCAACGAAGACAATATTTGAATTTCGGGGGTCTATAACTATATCGCCAATTTGACGGGAATCTTTCAAACCCATGTTTTTCCACGACTTGCCACCGTCAACCGATTTGTAAACACCGTTTCCATAACCGAGTGCGCGCTGGTGGTTGTTTTCACCTGTACCAACCCAAACCACATGCTGATTATTGGGATCGAGGGTTACACATCCGATCGAGTAGGCTCCTTGATTTTCAAATACAGGATCGAATGTGATGCCTGCATTCGTGGTTTTCCACACATGTCCGCTGGCAACGGCTACGAAATATTCGCTGTTGTTTTTCGGGTTTATGGCAAAATCGGCGATTCTCCCGCTCGTAAGTGCGGGTCCGATGTTACGCCATTTCAATCCACTGAAGTTTTCCTTTTGAAGAGGGTCTTTTTTCTCTTTCTCTTCGTCCTGTGCGAAAAGTACACCGGTCACGAGAAGCGGGATCAAGAACAATTGGATGAGTTTTAAACGCATAAAGCTTTTCTCTTGGTGGTTTAAATTGAAAATTTTTTAACTCTCGAAAATAAGAAAGAAATCGATTCCCCTGCTTTAAAATGTACAGGCGGTTCTATTTTGTTTCGGTAACCCATTTAAATACAAATTTCTTAAAAATGAAAAATTTTTTCTATTAAATGAGAGATATACGGGAATTTTATAAAGTAATCAACGGGAAACAGATTTTCCGTTTGGCATACTTCTTGATTCACGAGCAGTTGGTTCAAATTGCCTGATGCGGTTTTCATCATCGTTCGCACAAGGAATTCGAAGATTTTGAAGGAAGGAATATAACCATGAAGACTTTTTTCTCTTTTTTTGTCGCCATCTCAATGATGGTTGTTTCAACCTCTGCACAGGGGGTTACAAAACAATCACTGCCTGACATGCCATTCCCTCGAATGAACAGCCAGACCGTAGCCACTTCAAGCGGACTCTACCTCGCAATAGGTGGTCACTCCTCAGGTTTTACTCGAATGAACACAGTAACTTCAGTCGCACACAACGACTCTGCCTGGGCAAACTTCACCCTCACAGACTTCAGAGATGCGACCGGAATAGTGCATCTCAGTGACTCCACCTGCCTCCTGATCGGTGGGATGTCTTCCGATCTGGGAGTGGGTCAGCTCAGCACAACCGAAAGGGTTTACCCGAATCTGTTGCAAAGTGCCGCAGGACCAGCCCTCCTGAATGCCCGTACAATGGCTAACGGTGTCCAGCTTGCAAACGGAAAAGTGTTAGTTGCGGGATGCTGGTACAGCGATGTTGCAGCGGCAGTCGGCGAGGTTATCGATCTGGCAACTAATCAGGTTACTCTTACCGGCAATCTGAATCAACCACGGGCTTATCCTACTTTTGTACCGACTTCCGACGGTGGTGCCATCATGTTCGGCGGCTGGGGAGTCTATGGCGGTTTGTTTTCCGGAGCAGTTGAGGAGTACAATCCGGCAACCAATACATTTACTAAAATCCGTGACAATCTTTTTGCAGACGATCCCGATTACAGGGTGGTAACCGATTTTGGCGAAGACATGCAACACAAAAAACTCTCGAACGGTAAATATGTCTTTCTTGCCAGAAAATTTCAGAATGGTGAAGGCTGGAGAGTCTTTACTGTTGATCCGGTTACAAAACAATTCGAAGTAATCGTCCCATCACTTCCGATAAGCCAGACAGGCACCGGCTTTACATATCTGTATCTTTCTCCAATTATTGATACCCGGGTAAATGATCTGGTGATGATCCCGCAAATATGGACCGATCCCCAAGGGAAGAATCATGTGAGTATACCATTTTTCTTCCATCAGTTTACATCAACCATTGTGTTCCCTGTTTCAGATGTAATACTCGATCACTGGCCTTATTACTCCTCCAGGTCTTTGTATATCACCGAACAGCAGCAATATTCCGGAATCATTTTTATGGGTGGAAACCTGACGAGCAACTTTGACGCTGTACCGAACGCATTTATTGCCCAGTTGTGGACACATGCAGGAGTTGATGACGGTTCAGGAGCAATCGAAGGTTTCACACTGGAGCAGAATTATCCAAATCCGTTTAATCCGTCAACTGTTATAAAGTTTTCTCTCCCGAATCAGGGAAATGCAAAACTCACTCTTTATGATGTAACAGGAAAAGAAATTGCAGTAATTGCAGACGGTATGTTCGAATCAGGAAACCACTCAGTGAATTTTGATGCAACGGGACTGACAAGCGGAGTATATTTCTATACCCTCTCATCAAATGGAAACTCGATCACAAAAAAGATGACTGTGATTAAATAGGGATGAATTTTTGAAGTTTGAGGTTTGAGGTTTGAAGTTTGAAGTGGATTTTTGGAAGGTCTGATTTCTTATTGTAACTATTTCAAATAAGTAATCAGATCTTCCTCAGCGTAAATCCGTTTAATCTGCGTGCATCTGCGTCCCCTTCAAACCTCAAACTTCTGACATCAGACTTCAGCCTTCATAACCAGGATTGTGATGTCGTCTCTCATGGGAACATTATATGTAAAATTATTGACCGAGCGGATGAACATTTGGAGGATTTCTTCGGCAGATTTATCAGTGCACTTGAGGAGGTTTTTCTCGATCCGTTGAGTGCCATATTCGTGCCCGTGCTCATCGACGGCTTCGTTCAGACCGTCGGAATAGACCAAAAGTATGTCACCGGGTTTTAAAGTTACAGAATGCTCATTAAGTGATTTTTCAAAGATTCCCCTGTCCCTCATTCCTATTCCGATGCCGTCAGGTTTTATCTGCGACACTTCCTTTTTTTCGGCATCATAATGAACAAACGGCATATGCCCGGCTCTGAAAAGTTTCAATTCATTTTCATTTTCCACTTCTACTCCGGCAGCGGTAAAGAAAAGTCCCGGTTTAAAAATGGCATTCAATACTTTGTTTAATTCCACGAGGATGTTGCGGGAGTTCTCCTCTTCCTTCGTCAGATACATCAACAGAGAGTGAACCCGAACCATATAGAGAGCCGCAAGCATCCCTTTCCCGGAAATGTCGCCGAGAAGGTAAAGATGCCTTTTCTTTTCATGGTTGAGGTGGAACCAGTTGAGAAAATCTCCTCCGACAGTCTTTGCAGGTTTTGAGTAGGATGCCACCTGAAGCATTTCATATTGAGGAGGTTCCTTCATAATTAACTCTTCCTGAATGCCTTTCGCGATGTCGAGTTCGTTGGCGGCTGTAAGTTTTTCAGCTACCTCGAAGGCAAGAAGTGCAACTATTGTTAAAAATGAGAGACCTGCCCAAAACCACAGATTTGCAAGGTATGCATAGAAGAAAATGACAAATGCGAGTGAGAATGCAATTCTTCTTACCGGTGAGAGCTTGCTTAAAAAAGCGTAAATTATATCCTTTATGAGAGCAAAAGTCTTCTGCTCTTTATTCATCTTGGCGTAGTTTCGCTTTTTTGCACTCTCCAGATAAAACTGGTAAACTTCGGGTGCCTCCGACCGTATCAGCCGCTGGACATCACCGTCTTTAAGGTCGCTTGTGTAAAGTTTGTAGAGATTTGAAAATATTTTTGCCAATTAGCTTTCCTGATTAAGGAACAAAATTACGGAAAAATCACGCGGTCAAAATTAAATAATGATCTGCTGCCGGGAACAGGTTACAAACGGCGGAAATCAACGATAAAGGACCTGCAGCATCGGAGCCACCCTCTTCACCTGTGGCTCCGCCGCTCTCGGGAAATCTTTTTACTTTTTAACCAGGATGACTCCCCACATCGGTGGTATCTCGAGCAGATTATAAGAAGCCGAAAACGAAACCTCCTTACCGTTGAGAACATCAAGGTACTTCCCTCCCCTTAACACGGGGAATGATCTTTTTTCCGGTGAATTGTTCAGGAAGACCATCACTTCCTCGTTCTCAAATTTTCTTTCGAACCCAAAAACACCCGTCTCGTCATCAGCTTTTATGGTTTTGTAGCTGCCTCTACGGAGTGATGCATGGGCATTTCTTATCGTAATCAGTTTTTTGTAGTGCTTCAGAAGATCATGGTTTATACTGACTTCATCGGGAGTGGCTCTCTTGGTTCCGTCTGGATTGTAAACCTCGGGTTGATATTCAATATCGTCCCAAAGCATCGGTTTTCTGCAATCAGGATCGTTGGCACCCCACATCCCGACTTCGTCGCCATAGTAAACCATCGGTGCACCTACATAAGTCATCTGCAAAATGGCAAAGAGCATCTGCTTTTTGAATGCTTCGGGGGATGGTTTTCCTGTGAAATAATTTGAATTACCGGCGAACGAAATACCGTACCATTTACCCCAGTCGCTGTATCGTCCCAGATCTGCATTCATTGCGTGTGAGGCGATCCTGTTGGCGTCGTGACTTCCGAACAGATTTTGCTGGACATATTCGACCCCCGCCGGGAATGCTTTCCTCAATTTTTCAAGTTTTTTATCAAATTCAGAGGTTGATATTCCGGTTTTTTCCGCCATAATCCAGTCAGCGCAAGCGAAACCGAAATTGTAGTTCATCACGGCATCAAATTCATCGCCTTCGAGATAAGGCTTGATCACCTTGATCGAGTCGATCACCTCTGCAGTGAGGTAGGCTTCACTGTTTATCGATTTGACATGCTTTCTCCAGTCTTTCCAGAAGGGATGCTTAACACAGAAAGCCACATCGAGCCGCCAGCCGTCGATACCGTCAGAGACATTCCCGTCACCATTGGGGTCCATCCATCTTTTTGTGATATCAAAGATATACTTTTTCGGTTCGGCGACAATTCCGTTCTCATCCTCATTTATTTCTGGGAGTTCCTTTACATTAAACCAGCCGTCATATTCGAATTTTGTCCCTTTTTCAGGATCAGCGAAAGATTTTATTGCGAACCAGTTTTTGTAGGGAGAGTTTTTTTGATTTTTGACGATATCCATGAAAGCGGGTGATTTTAACCCCATATGGTTGAAAACTCCGTCGAAAATCACCTTTATTCCGAGTTCATGAGCTTGCTGAATAATCTGCAGGGCAAGTCTGTCTGCCGATGTCCATTTCCAGGTCGAAGGGTCATTAAATACCTCCGAGGCTATCAGTTTTTTGTCCCCTTCAGGGTCGGGTCCGAAAGTCGGGTCTATATGATGAAATGTAGCCCCGTCATATTTATGAAGTGAAGGTGCCATGAATAAAGGATTGAAATAAATTGCATTTATCCCCAGGTCTTTCAGATACCCGAGTTTTTCGAGAACTCCCTGAAGGTCACCGCTGTATCTTCTTCTTTGCAGATTGAACCAGATATCTTTACCGTTTTCCTTTTCCCACGGCTGAAGTTCATACCAGTCGGATCCCCATGGACTTATTTTCCAGGGAGATGTAATATCATGCGGGTATGCCCCGTCAATATCCTGAAGTGTCGGGTCGTTTTTCCTGTCGCCATTTCTAAATCTTTCAGGAAAAATCTGATACCAGACGGCATCTTTTGCCCAGTCAGGCACAAATTCAGCTTTATTCGCCATTAGAGAGTCTCCATTACCGGCAAAAGCAGACATCGTCAAAAGAACGAGTGCGAGCGCCGTTACTGATTTTGCAATACCGTTCATTTTAATTTCCATGATTCGTTACCTCAAATATAGCAATCGTGAATAATTTAACATTAATCCGTTCGCAGAGGTATTTTTAAATAAAAAACAATTTTCCTCTTTGTTATTACTATTTTTTTGGATAACTTTAGCTACATTTATTTGACAGTTCGAAAAATGTCACATAATCAAGGCATTTCCGGGCTGTAAATTATATAAGGAGACCTCATATGAGATCCTATCGACTTCTTTTTCTTCTCGTGGTTTTGTTTTCTGTGGCTAATGCTCAATGGGTAGAGCAGACCTCAGGCGTTACAGGCGCACTTTATTCCGCTTCCGCACCTACAGATCAGGTTTGCTGGGTTGGCGGAGCTGCCGGAATCGTACTCCGTACTGTTGACGGCGGAACAACATGGGCAAATGTCGGCGGTGCCGGAATCGCTAATCAGGATGTCTATGCAGTTTTTGCAATAGATGCAAATATTTGCTACATCACCACCTCCCCTGCCACAGGAACATACATCTACAAAACCACAAACGGTGGAACAACATGGGTTACCCAGTTGAACCAAACCGGCGGTTTCGGTGATGGTATATGGTTTTCTGATGCCAACACAGGAATTTTCTATGGCGACCCTGTAGGTGGCAGATGGACAATTTTCCGCACCACTAATGGTGGTACTCTTTGGGATTCCACAGGAATGTACCTCCCGTCAGAGGGTTTTGCCGGATGGAATAACGGTCTTTTTATGTCAGGTACCAATGTTTGGTTCGGTACCAACGGAACTAAAATATGGTACTCTACCAATTTTGGAGCCAACTGGACAGCTCAGCCTACCACAGGTCAGGTTAATTCATACACGGTGTGGTTCAACTCACCAACTGTTGGACTAACGGGTGGTTCAAACTTTATGGCAACCACCAACAGTGGCACAACATGGTCAGCTCTTACCGTTCCCGGATCAGGTAATATCAGCGGTATCACGGGTGAAGGTTCCAACTGGTGGGTAACCAGACAGGCAACCTCTATCTATGCTTCCACTAACAATGGTACTGCATGGACCACTGCCTACACTGCTACTGCCGGAAGCTACTACCATATCACAAAAGCCCGCACCGGAACAGCAGTTTGGGGTGTAAGAAGCAATGGAGCCATCACAAAAGGTTATGGAGCCGCAGTTCCTGTTGAACTCGCTTCATTTACTGCTTCCTCCAGCAATGGTTCAGTCGTTCTTGACTGGAGCACTGCCACCGAAGCAAACAACAAAGGTTTCGAAATCGAAAGAAAAGCTGCCGGCACTGAATATTCTTCAGTAGCTTTCGTAGCCGGAAACGGTACTTCAACCATTGTTCACAATTACAACTTCACAGATGCCAATCTTCAGGCAGGTAAATACACTTATCGCCTGAAACAAATCGATCTCGACGGAACATCTGCCTACTCAAAGGAAGTTGAAGTTGATGTTGCCATGGTGAATTCCTACGCACTCGATCAGAACTACCCCAATCCGTTCAATCCGACAACTTCGATTTCCTACAGAATTCCTGAAGCTTCCAATGTTGTTATAAAGGTTTATGATGTTATGGGTACCGAAGTTGCTACCCTTGTAAACGGGAAACAGGAAGCCGGCAATCATTCGATAGCTTTTGATGCTGCTAAACTTTCCAGTGGATCCTACATCTACACCATCAAAGCCGGAAACTTCACTTCTTCCAAAAAAATGATTTTAATGAAATAATTGTGAGTTAAACTCATAAATCATAATTCAAAAAGAGGTTGTTCATGAAAATGGACAACCTCTTTTTTATTATTGGTATATTTGCATTACGAAAAACAAAATATTTGCAGAATGAAATACGACAAATTACTTTTCCTTTTAATATTGTTTGCATCGACGGCATTCTCACAATCCAATAAATGGACAACTCTTGAAGAACTGACCCTTGTTCAGAAAGAACATGAAAAACTCTCCCTTTTTGAAGGTGAGTGGGATGTGCAGATTGAATTTTTCTTCGACACAGAAGGAGAAAAATCACTTAAGGGGACAGGAGAATGCAGAAATCAGATTGTACTCGGTGGCAGATTTCTCGAATCCCGTTCACAAAACATCGCTTTTGGCATGTCAATAACTTCAATTGCTTACCTCGGTTACGATGTACGGCTTCAGAAATACACTCTCTACTCAATGGACGAACTCGGAAATTTCGCAATTAATGCTTACGGTGATTTCAAAAAAGATGATCAAAAATTCATCTTTGAAGGGAGCAGTATGGATTATGTAACCCGTGAAGATCAGATGTTTCGAATAATCTACGACTTTGAAGGTGATTCACTCATCAAATATGAAGTCGACTTTTTACTCCCGGATCGCTCGTATAAATCGTATATAAATGCCGAATTCAGGAGAAAACAATGAACTTCTGGCTTGTAAAATCTGAACCTGATGTCTTTTCCATTGATGATCTCGCTAATTCACCTCTTCAGACAACCTGCTGGGACGGGGTTCGCAACTATCAGGCGAGAAACTTTCTCCGTGACTCGATGAAAAATGGTGACAAGGTGCTTTTTTACCACAGCAGCACAGACCCGACGGGTGTCGCCGGATGGTGTGAAGTGGTACGGGAAGGATACCCCGACACTTCCGCCTTCGATCCAAATTCAAATTATTTTGACCCGGATTCAACGCCCGATAAACCTGTCTGGATAATGGTCGACATTAAACTGGTTGAGAAATTTCCCCGGCTTGTCACACTTCAGGAGATAAAGGAAAACCCTGCTTTAAAGGATATCCTTTTAATCAAAAGAGGGAACAGGTTGTCAGTCTTCCCCGTAAAAGAGGAAGAGTTTAATGAAATTATTAGAATGAGAAGGAATTAATTCCCGCTCACTATTTGCTTGTTTTATAGAAAGAATCTCATTTTACTTATCTTTGCAGGTGCATTTTGATGATATTTATAAAAAGAAATTAGCCCGAATACTCTGATGATCCTTGATACCGATGTAATAATTTTTACTACCACCGCCTTTCTGAGCCTCTTGATGCTCTCCGCAATTTATTTGGCTTTTCGGGCATATCGAAAAAACAAAGGAATTGCTGACAACCTGCCTGAAAGAGATTTTCAACTCCCCATAGACAAGCAAAAACTTTATTTCTACGGCTCTTTTTTTAACCCCGACTCAAGCCTCCCTGTACGCAAAAGATTTATTCCCCTTTACATTTCAGTGGTTGCGCTTTATACACTTTCGATGCTGAGCTACTTTTGGGGAGCACTTCTCTTTGCCTGGCTTTTCAATTTCCTGATTTTCGCGGTGGTAATTTTTGTCGGAATAAAATTTATTAAAGTATTAATCGATGATCAAACAGCCTTAAAGATCAAATGAACGGAAGAAAAATGGATAATTTTACTGTTGTCAGCAATAATCTGGTAGTGAGAGATCTCACCTATCTTCGTGATAAAGAGACTCCTCAACGCGATTTTCGTAACGCCCTCGACCGCATAGCCTACTCGCTTTGCATTGCGATCAGTCCAAAAATTAAAATGAGGGAAGTGGAAGTGGAAACTCCGCTTGAAACCACCAAAGGGAAGAAAATAGCCACCCAGATAGTACTGGTACCTATTTTACGAGCCGGACTAAGCATGGCGAACGCCTTCCTGCAGCTCCTCCCTCAGGCAAAGATGGGACACATCGGCTTAAAAAGAAACGAAGAAACCCTCGAGCCTATCGAATATTACTACAAAACCCCTAAGAACCTTGAACACTCCCTTGTAATCATCCTCGATCCGATGCTCGCAACCGGCGGAAGTGTATCCGCAGCAATAAATATCCTGAAAGACAGCGGAGCAAATAATATTATCCTCGCTTCCATCATTGCGGCTCCCGAAGGTGTAAAAAGACTACTGAACGATCATCCCGATGTAGCTATCTATACCGCTTCTCTGGACAAAGGCTTAAATGAAAAAGGATATATCGTCCCGGGCTTGGGTGATGCCGGCGACAGGGTGTTTGGAACGCTATAATATTGAGGTTTGAGGTCAGAAGTTTGAGGTTTGAAAAACCTGTTGCCACAGGGGTTTTCTCTTAAGCATCAGATATTATTTTTGTCGGTTTATGAATTACTTCGAGGCAGCTCACAGTTCATAGATAATAGCTAATAACTTTTCGCACAAGGGCTCTTTCAGGTCAGTTCATAGATCATAGCTAATAGCTTTTCGCACAATGGCTCAAAATCCCCATCCGTGATAATCTGTTTAATCCGTCTCATCCGTGTTCAATTAAAAAAAACCCCTCTGCGTCCCCTGCGCACCCATCGCCCCTAAAACACAAATACACATCCCGAAAAATCAGGATGTGTATCAGTGAATAAGATTTTATAGCAGAAAAAGATTATCTAAAGAGATTCTTTTCCTGTTTTACATTCAATGCTTCGCCTACTTCGTAGAGGGCGCGCTCAAGGTCTTTTATGATATCCTTGTGGTTTTCGATACCAACTGACAATCTTACCATGCCTTCTGTGATTCCGGCTTCTTTGCGGGCATCGGGTCCCATCGAGAAGTGGGTCATACTTGCGGGATGCTGAATAAGTGATTCAACACCTCCGAGGCTTACCGCGAGCTGGCAAAGTTTGACGGAATTCATCATGATTTCACCGGCATCATAGCCACCCTTCAGTTCGAATGTAATCATACCTCCGTGCCCTTTGTGCTGTTTCAATCCTGTAAAGTATTGAGGATGTGAACGCAATCCGGGGAAAGTAACAGACTCAACCATATCGTGTTTTTCAAGGAATTCAGCCACTTTTTGAGCGTTTTCGCAGTGTCTTTCCATTCTGATGGCGAGTGTCTTAATTCCGCGGTGCACAAGGAATGAATTGAAAGGATCGATAACGCCACCCGTCTGATTCAACACTTTCTTAAGTGGTGTATAATCAGCAGCATCTTTTACAACTACAATTCCCGCAACCACATCTGCATGTCCGTTAAGGAATTTCGTCATGGAATGAATAATAACATCAACCCCAAATTCGAATGGTCTTTGAAGTGCAGGCGACATGAATGTATTATCAACACAAACTTTTGCACCGTATTCATGTGCAATTTTTACAATCTCTGCCAAATCGCTGATTGCGAGTGTGGGATTTCCGGGTGTTTCCACATAAACCAAAACTGTATTTTCTTTCATTGCAGCTTTTACTGCAGCAATATCGGTCGTATCAACAAATGTTGTTTCAACGCCAAATCTTGAGAAAACGGTCTTCAGCAGGGTATTTGTCGGTCCGTAAACAGCCTGCGAGCATACTATATGGGTACCTGCAGAGAGATAGGTAGCAAAAACAGTATTTATTGCTGCCATACCGCTTGCACATCCGAGTGCCTTGGCACCCCCCTCGAGCGCTGCAACAGAATCTTCCATCGCTTCAACTGTCGGGTTGCTCATTCTTGTATAGATGTGTCCCTTGCCCTCACCCATAAAAAGCGAGGCACCATGCTGTGCGGATTTAAACTTAAATGTTGATGTCTGGTAAATCGGCGGAACTACCGCCCCAAACTCATACTCATCAATGCCTGCATGAACACATTTCGATTCAAAATTGATGTTTTCGTGATCTTTCATATGTATCTTTCAAATTTTGTAAGAGTGATTTGAGAGACTCGAGTGACTCGAGTACTTGAGAAACTTGAGTATCCGAGTGACTTGAGTAACTGAGTGATAACCGCTTTTACAGCAATCTATTTTTGTAATTTTAAGAGCCAAAGATAATAAACTTAAATGATTCTCAGATACTCTGGTTTCTCGAGTCTCTCAAGTCTCTCAGATACTCTGGTTTCTCGAGTCTCTCAGGTTTCTCAAGTCTCTCAATAATAAATAGCCTGAACTTCAATCTCCTCTGTCGAGGCATCTTTGTCTTTCAGGAATTTGATAAAGTCGTTATTGTAGAATTCCTGATGATTTTGTTCAAAGTCGGTTTTCAACTTTTCGATCTCCTCGTAAGTGAGGTTGGTTTTGAAGTAGCTTTTAATGCCTTCATCATCATAGATCTTGAAGTAATTTCTTTGTTTATCCATGGTCTGTCTCCTTGGTTAGATTAAGATTTCGTCTGAATGAAGAAGGTCTGAGAAGAGTTCATCCTTTATCGATTCAGCGTTTCTCTTGGCGTGTGAAAGTGCGTTAATAATAAATCTGTTGGCAATAAACCGTTTACGGGACTCTTTTTCAGCCTCGTCGAGCAGCAGATAGCCTGTGTAAATGTAGCTGTAGAGTTCCACAAGGTCTTTGGCAGCCACTTCCTGAAACACGGGATCTTTTTTATCCTGAACATATTTGACACATTCGTTAAAGACGGCCCTTATTTCCTTAAGAAAATTCTGCAGTCTTGTAAGTCCGGCATCATAAACCTTTGCATCCTTTTTATCGAAGTACTCTGCGAGCACATCGGCATAAACACCTGAGGAAGCTGCGACAATCTGTAGTTGGGAAGTTCCTTCGTAGATGTTTGTAATCCTTGCATCACGGGCGAGTCGTTCGATCTTGAATTCTCTCATGTAGCCTGTTCCGCCATGAATCTGAAGTGCATCATAAGTGATTTTATTGGCAGATTCAGTAACGATATACTTTGCCATCGGAGTGAGCAGATTTGCAACTCTGGTGACATATTTAAGTCTCGCATTCACTTCAGCGAATGGTTTTCCCTCTTTTTTCAGCTTATCGATCACTTCTTCAAGTTTTTCTTTCAGATCAACCGTAATCGCGGTTGAATAGAGAAGAGACCTGTTGCTCTCGAGAGTGGTCCTCATATCCATAAGAATATTGGTGACCACAGGGAGATTAATGATCGGTTTGCCGAACTGTTCCCTTTCTTTAGCGTATTTCAGGGCTTCTTCATAAGCTGCCTGGGAGATGCCGAGAGCCTGCGCAGAAACTCCTGCTCTGGCACGAAACATAAGGTCTAAAACATATTTAATTAGTCCCATTCTTCGGGTACCAACCAGTTTTGCCGGGGTATCGTTGAACTGAAGTTCACAAGTTGGTGAGCCGTGGATACCGAGTTTGTGCTCAATTCTTCTGACTTTTACGGTTTCATCACCGTAGCAGGCAAAAAGGCTGAGACCGCGACCGTCCCTGGAACCGCTTTCGCTTCTTGCAAGAACGAGCAGCACTTCACCGTTGCCGTTTGTGATAAATCTTTTTACACCGCGAAGGAACCACTCCCCTTTTTCATTTTGATATGCGGAGAGCTTTACTGCCTGCAGATCACTGCCGGCATCGGGTTCTGTAAGTGCCATTGCACCTGTATATTCACCGGTCGAGAACTTTGGAAGAAATTCCTGAGCAAGTTCCTCATCTCCAAACTTCCTGATAGTGTCTGCGATATCCTGCAATCCAAAAAGATTCATCAGGGAGGCGTCAGCCCTGGAGATCATTTCCACAGAGACGAGATAAATAAAGAAGGGGAAATTTAATCCGCCGTACTTCCTGGGGAGGATCATACCCATCAGGTCAGCCTGAGCAAGCTGCTCAAGATTTTTTCTTGTACCGTCGGCATATGTTACCTTGCCATCTTTGAAAATGGCACCCTGGTCGTCAACACCTGCCGCGCGGGCTTCAATAAAATTGGCTGCAAGATCTCCCACCACTTCCAGCACCGCCCTGTAATTTTCCATCGCATCTTCAAATGAAACAGGAGCATAGTCATAATGGAGTGATTCCTTGTAATCTTCTTCACTAATCTGAATAATCTCTTTCACATCATCGGTACCAAACTGGTTGAAGTGAAACTGAATATCGACATTGTCGGTAAAATAATTTGCCATGTTTGTTCCTATTTCAACTTGCTCTTGTAAACTTCAATAAATTTCGGGATCACCTGTGTGGCGTCGCCGACAATTGCGTAATGACTTACATCAAATATTGGGGCGTCAGGATCGCTGTTGATGGCGATTATCTTTTTAGCTTCCTGCATTCCGGCACGGTGTTGAATTGCACCCGAGATACCTACTGCGATATAAAGTTTGGGTCGTACCGTAACACCGGTCTGACCTACCTGTCTTTCAGAAGTGATAAATCCTGCATCCACAGCGGCGCGGCTTCCCGCCACTTCACCCCCGATGGTGTGGGCAAGTTCTTCAACGAGTCTGAAATTTTCTTTGGTTCCGAGTCCGTAACCGCCTGAAACGATTATGGGGGCTGCTTTCAGGTTCACTTTGCTCTCTTCAATGTGCTGCTCCAACACCTCAACAAGGTCATCTTCTTCTGTCGGAACAAACTTTACATTCTCAATCTTTACAGGGTGTGGGTTGTCAACTTTGTGCATCTCCATAACACCCTCTCTCACCGTTGCCATCTGGGTCTCGGTGTCGGGAGTGATAATTGTTGCGATGATGTTTCCGCCAAAAGCAGGTCTGATCTGCAGCAACAGTTCCTTGTATTCCTGGTTCAGATATTTTACATCGGAGATTTGCAGGTCGGTGCAGTCAGCCGTCAGTCCGCTTTTTGTGAAGGATGCGACTCTGGGAGCGATATCCCTTCCGATTACGGTGGCACCAAAAAGCACAATTCTTGGTCGTCTTTCGGAAATAAGATTGTTCAATACTCGAGCGTATGGAAGTGTTCTGAAATATTTCAGTGCGGGGTCATCCACGAGAATCGATTCGGAGGCTCCGTATAAAAATGTATCTTCTGCAATTTGTCTTACATTGTCACCGATTACAACTGACTTTAACACTGAATCTGTGATAGCGGCAAGTTTGTTCCCTTTGGAGAGAAGTTCGAGGCTCACATCGGCGGGTTTACCGTTCCTGACTTCAACAAAAACCCAAATTTCGTTCTTTTTTTTCATTGTCTTATCCAAAAATGTGATCGGCTAAAAGTTGATCTACGAGCTTCTCGAGCCCTTCTTTTGTCGGCTCCACTCTGATGTGGTTTCCACCGCCAAGAACCACAGAATCCACTTTGTGAACTTTTGTTGGCGAGCCTTTGATGCCGCAGCGTTCGGGGTCGAGCCCCAGTTCATCCATTGTAAGTGTGGGGATGAAGAGATTCTTTTCTTCGTATTCATGCTGGAGTTTATCTGTGTAGAGAAGACTGTTTCCCTCTGTCATTTTTTCGAGATCCATCAGGGATTTTGCTCCCTTGTATGCCATCACTCTTTTTGCACTGAATGGTCTTGGTTCGGCGGCATCCTTAAGAACTGTCAGCAAAACGGGAAGTTTAGCCCTTACGATTTCGTAACCACCGTCTATTTTTCTTTTAATCTTTGCGTGGGTATTCGAAACTTCAAGAATTTCTTCCACATAAGTAACCTGCGGGAGATTGAGTTTTTCGGCTGTCTGAGGACCAACCTGAGCGGTGTCGCCATCAATCGCCTGTCTTCCGGCAAAAATAAAATCGAAACTGCCGATCTTTTTTATTGCCTCGCTAAGCACATAAGATGTGGCGAGTGTATCAGCACCGGCGAATTTTCTGTCACTTATCAGATAAACAGAATCGGCACCCATATAGAGGCATTCTCTTAGTATATCAGACGCTCTCTGCGGTCCCATGGTGATAGCAGTAACGGTCCCGCCGAATTTTTCTTTAATACGAAGGGCAAACTCGATGGCTACCCTGTCTTCGTTGTTAAATATTGCAGGGAGCTTCGAACGGTTGACGGTTCCGTCCTCTTTCATTACACTTCCCGAGATATTTGCGGTATCGGGAACCTGCTTCACTAAAACAATGGATTTAAACACAGTCTCTCCAAATTATAAAAACTTTCATTATTAAAATAAGGGTTTTTCTATTTTCAAGCAACAGGTTTTTTGCACAAACGAGTGTAGATTGATTCCTGAACTTATTTTATAGGAAACACTCAGACATGAAGACCAGCCTCAGCGGTCTCAGTACACAAAGATTGGGAAGCTTTGGGCAGAGGGGAATGAGAATATCTGTGAGATACAACGAAGATATCAACTGGGGAGATTTGCGCTGAGAAGAATTCCAAGAATTAATTCCAAAGGGTGAAATGGCGTTTTAGTGAGGGAAGTAATTGTCATGATTACTTTTGAAAGGAAGCAGATAGAAAAACCACTTAACTCTTCGTATTGTCATTCCGCGTGGAAAACTGAATTATTATGTTGAATTGATTTGAAAAAATTAGTATATTTGAAATGCTTTTATCGTCCAGTGCCTCCGAGCAGGCTCGATACCCCTTCATTGGGGGCTGGACGTCATTTTTGAGCCCGGTTCGAGAGAATCAGGGCTCTTTCTTTTTCAACCTCTTTTATAAAATCAGCCCATCTGTTATCTTCCGGAAATACTTTTAGTCCTTCAATTTTATCAGCTCTCCTGTTTTTATTCTTGTGATAGTAGGGTAAAATCTTTTTGAAGAAGGGATAAGAACTGTTTTGATCCAGAAATGCTCTGTAAACATTGTATGCACAAAGGTCTGCAAGTTGGACTCCATTTGACAAGTAGCTCTCTACAAAGAAAGGAATTTCGATAACATGTTTTATTTTAACTTTAGCAGATGTCCCATCTCTAAGAAAAAAGGAATGCTTCATGGCAATACTTCGGTTCAACTGTTTATTTGTGTTATCCAAAACAAATATTGAATTTTGCTTTGGATGTTCCGAATTTAAGAAGTTTTCTACCCTCTCCAACAATAATTCATAAACCTTCTTAAACAGTTTTTCCAAATCAAGATAAGTTTGTATTTTGCTTTTATCTACTACCACAGAAAAAATTGTTATATGGTTTTCTTCGAATTGGCTGTAAAACAAATCAATCAGCTGACTCAACTCATCTTCTGTCAAATATTTTAAGAAGGAATGATTTCTTCTGTTTCTGGGGATTCTAACATCAGAAGAGCGAATTTCAGCATCTGCCAGTTCTAATTTTACACCTTCAGTGTCATAAATTCTTTTGATTAATTGAAGTTTTTTATCATTAATTTTAGCTTCAAATTTCCTCCATTGATATTCATGCAAACCTAACGCAAGTAAAACAAATGGTTCGTCTTTTTTAACAGCAGGGTTTTTCTCCCCCGACTCATCCAGATAGAAAAAATACATCGGCCTCTTTCCTTTTCAAATAATTGTGGTTCTATCAAATAAAACCTGAATTTCCAGATTTTATTCTCCAGAAATCATTTTGCATAAAAATCAATGTCCAGCTTGTTGCTGAAAAAGCAAGACACCATTGGGAATCAATAAAATGCTAAAAAAGCTATTCTTAAGCTAATAAAATTCTTTGACATCGCATTTAATGTTCGACGACTTTTCACGGATGTTGTAGTCTAAGGGGGGGGGATTCATATGAGTCGGGGTGGGGACTAATTATGAGCCTCCCGCTTTTTATGGGGAATTACTTTAAGCCTCGACACAGGAAGAATGTATAACTAAGAAAGGTGATAAATTTCAATAAATCATACTCATGCGAAATGTATTTTATAATAGTGAGTAGAAATTATAATACTTTTGGATAAATTCTAATCGTAAAATCCTTTTTTTCACAGAAAGCAGTCGAGGTGCCTTTTGGAGCAGCCAAATCCTGTTCTAACCGCTATTATCGTCGACGATGAATTTCACGGCAGAGAAAATCTGAGGATGATAATCGAGAACTGGTGCCCTGAAATCAGGGTGGCGGGCACTGCGGATTCGACCGTTGAGGCAAAGTTACTCGTTCAGGAATTCAAACCTGATGTGGTATTTCTCGACATCAACATGCCCGTTCTCGACGGTTTCGATTTCTTGGGTGAATTCGATGACCGCGAATTTATGGTCGTGTTCGTAAGTGCTTATGCCGATTACGGAATAAAAGCTGTAAAAGCGGGAGCGGTTGACTATCTGCTGAAGCCGGTTAACATCAAAGAGTTAAAACTGACTGTTAAAAAACTGATCGGACTGAAGAAAAAAGAAGGGGAAAATGCCCCTTATTTTGAGGAGGAAAAACTCGTCATCCCGGATACCCATGGATTTAACATAATCGATCTGAATGAGATTATAAGGCTTGAGGCTGAAGGAAGCTATTCAGTTGTCCACCTCAGGGAGGGAAAATGCAGAATAGTTTCGAAGACACTTAAGGATTTTGAAGATTCTCTCCCTGAATCTCTCTTTTTCAGGGTTCACAAGTCACACATCATCAACCTGAAATGCGTTAAAGAGTATTCAGTTACCGATGGCGGATGGGTAAGGATGTCCGATGGCAGCAAAGTTGAAGTTTCCCGCAGAAAAGCCGCTGAATTTGTAAAGAAAATCAAATCGGGATTGAGATCGGTTTGACAGGTTTTACGCGAAATCTTGCCGGAAGTTTAATACTTTTCTGCCTGTCGCTGATTCTGAAAGCACAGACCCCTCCCTTTTATCACTACACCTCGAACGAGGGACTCGCCTCCTCAACAGTCTTCAGTATGATGCAGGACAAGGAAGGATTTATGTGGTTCGGCACCCTTCAGGGGTTGAGCAGATTCGACGGAAAGCATTTTGTCTCTTTCGACAGCAAGAACGGTTTGAACGCAAACTCTATCGTCTCTCTCGCACTGGGGCGTGAAGGAGAGATCTATGCCGCCACTTATGAGAACGGCATAAATATTATTAAAAACGGGAAGATTGACAATTTCTTTCGATATCCCGCAGGGAAGCAGTTCGCCATAACTTATTTACTGACAGAACCCTTTTCGAAGAATCCGCAAAAACTGTATGCCTACAAAAACGCAGGATGGATTTTTGTGGTTGATGGAGACTCAAAAAGAGGAAAAAGTGCATTATCCATAATGACGAATCCACCGGCAGTCCAAAGAATCGCTTCAATGGAAGAAGGGGGTTTCCTCGTGGCTGCAAAGCAGGGTTTATTCACTCTAAAAGATGGAATTTTTGCAAAAAAGAACATCTCCGGCTTACCTGATGAGCCGTTTTTCTCTCTTTTTATAAAAAAAGATGGCGGTTTCTTTGTCGGCGGGAAAGGAAAGATTTACGAAATATCCAACAATTCGGTTATAAACACTTACAGTATCAGCCCGGATGTGATTTCTGCTGAAGTTGTGGAACTGTTTTGTGACAGCAGAAATAATCTTTGGTTCTCTGTTTTAAATGCCGGTTTTTACATGATTAAAAACGGAGAGAAAAAGGTAATCGATATGGGAAAAAAGTTCGGTCTCCGGAATACCCATGTCAATGGATACCTTGAAGACTCTCAGGGCAACCTGTGGGTGAGCACTCACGGGAAAGGGGTTTTCTGCCTGAATAATCTGTATGTCTCCCGGTATAACGAGTCCGACGGCTTGAGCAACAATAACATAAATTTTATAGCAAGGGATAAAACTCTCGGGTTGTTTGTCGCATCGTTCGACGGATTGAATGTCTTCGAAGGTGAGGGATTTAAAAGAATTGAGACCCGCGCAAATGCCACCACAAATGAAT
Organism: Bacteroidota bacterium; assembly: GCA_020161395.1. Classification (NCBI taxonomy): domain Bacteria; kingdom Pseudomonadati; phylum Bacteroidota; species Bacteroidota bacterium. Next base: position 92,994 of record JAIUOE010000009.1, on the reverse strand, counting down.
ATATCTACAATGTAAAGTTTTATGATGATCAGGTGTTTGTGTGTGGTGTTTTCGGCTCAAGGGGAATCAAAAGCGCAACATCTGCAGGCAAAGTTATCAATCTTGTCAATTATACTTCCTTCTGCAAAACTTCATCGGGGCTGTATCTGTTCGGCTACGGAGGTAATATCATATATGTGAAACCGGACTTCAACAAAAAAGACCTTGATACTCTTTTTTTTCCTGTCTTCGGCGAGAAAGAAAGTGTGAACCGTATCAATGATATAGTGGAAGACCGTCTTGGGAATATCTGGATCGCCACAGGTGCCGGTTTGTGCATGGTAAGAGAAATTAAGTTTACGGGTGGCAGACCGGTCGCTAGCAAAATGTTTTTTGACGGCGATTCAATACTAAACAGCAGGATCAACTGGATATGGAATGACGGGCGGGATAAAATCTGGTTCGCATCAGACAAAGGGATAGCATATTATGAGTTGTCAAGCGGGAAAATGAGGAGTTATGCCAGCATTGGCGGATACGACCTCTCCTCATCCACCTCTGTAGTCACTGACAAAAAAGGGAGAATCTGGATTGGTAACCTCAGGGGATTGTTTTTATACGACAATTCGAAAATAGAAGTCTTTAACCGGTTCAGGGGACTGGGCTCAAACGAGGTGTTCTGTCTTTTATACGACGAAGATAAAAACAGACTGGATGTCGGAACCAGCGGTGGAGTTTCGGTAATCGATCTCAATTATCTTGAAAGTTATTCCGCACCAAAATGTGATGTTGTTTTTACTGAGGTGAGGTCGGGAGGGAAATCCTTTTTCGGCAATGATCTCTTTGAACTTGAGAGGGATTATCACGACCTTTTAATCTCATTTTCAGCACTAAATTATTCCTCTCCCGGTTCAGTTAAATACAGATACCGGTTGGAAGATGAGTGGGTTGAAACTGACAACGATTTTATCAACGCGGTCTCATTGTCCCACGGAGAATATCAACTGGAGGTTTCAGCGAGGGATATCAACGGAGACTGGGGGAAACCGGCAACACTCAAATTTACTATTCGCCCGGGATTTTTCGAGTCAATCTGGTTCAAAGTTATCATCGCAGTTTTCTTTTTGGTATCTGGTCCCCTCATCCTTCGCTGGGAACTCAATCTGCAAAGAAAGAGGAGCAGGGAACAACTGGATCTCACGGAAAGAATTAATCAGTTGAAGCATCAGGCACTCTCTGCGATGATGAATCCTCATTTTGTTTTTAACTCCCTCAATTCCGTTCAGTATCTTATCAACAGCAACAGAAACGAGGAAGCCAACAACTACATAGCAACCATGGCAAACCTGATGAGAAAAAATCTCGAGACTGCCGGAAGTGGTTTTATCCTCCTTTCTGAAGAGATATACAGGCTGAGTTTGTATCTCGATCTGGAAAAACTGAGGCTTGGAGACAAATTTGTGTGGGAGATAATTACAGGTGATGACATTAACCCGGCGACTCTGATGATTCCAAATATGATCATCCAGCCCTTTGTTGAAAATTCCCTCTGGCACGGCATAATCGATTCGGGCAGAAAAGGAGAATTGACTGTCTCCTTCAATTTTGAAAATATTAAGATGCATGAAGAAACAGACACGGCTCTGATTATCAAAATTACCGATAACGGAGTCGGCATTCAGCAGGCAAAAATGAACAAAAAAGCTGATCATATCTCTAAAGGTATCGAGATTGTCGAAGAAAGGTTACGCCTGCTTAGCTCAAAAATGGAGATTCCACAACCAATCCTGTTCGAAGACCTTGGAGGTAAAAAGCCCGAATCTCAGGGGACGGAAGTGGTTATTTCACTTCCTTCCTCGCTCTACAAATTAACGGGAGGTTAAACACCGGGCAATACTTCCCCCCGTTAATTTCCTCTCATACCCCTTTAACTAACTGAAACACTCCGTTCGTTGTCTCTCTGTTTTAATTGTAAGACGGAGTGTGCAACTTGCAACAAAACAAGGAGTGTTTTATGAGTTTTTTACAGACAGTTATTAACTTTTTCTCACGATCCAATGGAGAAAAAGAGGCAAAACGGTCATCGTCACCTGTTATCATAATCAGACGGGGAAAAGACACGGGTTCACCACCTGAAGAGAAAAAGGCGAATCTAACCCCGAAGCTGATTTTTATCCCGCTCCTCTTTGTCCTCCTCGTCTCGCCCGGAGTTGCTCAGTGGCAGCAAACCAATCTCACCGGAGCCATCAACGGAATGTTCTATGACGGAACAAACCTTTTTGCAGCTACAAATGCAGGAGTACTAAGAAGTACCGATGACGGTGTAAACTGGAACGGTGAAAATACAGGTTTGACCACTCTGACCGCCAGGAATTTCACCACAAGCGGCAGCGATATATTCGTCGTTACACTTTCAGGGGGTATCTACAGATCGGCAAACGGACCCTCATGGAACTGGAGCCTTTTGCAATCGGGAAGCTTTCATTGTTTATTAACTTCCGGCACTACACTTTTCGCCGGATCGATCGGTGGTGGTATCTACATCTCAAACAACAATGGAAACACCTGGGCACAATCGAATACCGGACTGGGTAATCTGAATGTCTGGGCACTTTACGGGACCGGATCGGCGATTTATGCCGGCACAACCGGGGGAGTCTTTAAATCAACCGATAATGGTGCCACATGGGCAGCTGCAAACTCGGGGATATTATCCCTCGATATCCGCGGATTCATTTCAGTCGGTTCAACTCTTTTTGCCGGAAGCATCGGAGGCGGGATTTACAGATCAACAGATGCAGGTGCATCATGGACTTTCGTCGCCGGCGGGTCTGTTGATGCTTTCGCTCTTACATGCGGAACGGATATCTACGCAGGCGCAACCAACCTCGGAGGTATAAGTAAATCCACTGATAACGGACTAACCTGGGCGGGTGACAACTCGGGACTTACTAACACCTCTGTGACAGCAATGGTCTCGACTCCAACGCATGTTTTTGCGGGCACTTTCGGAGGGGTTTACAAAAAAACACTTTCATGTCCGGTTAATACCTGTACAACCTGGGATTTATTTAACTCTGGAGCGGTTACTACAACAGCCCCTAACATGACAGCATCGGCTGAAGTTATTGGCGCCGGTACATCGGCTCCATTTATGTCCGTTTTTACACCATATGTTTCGACAGGACAGCGTCTTTGGGTGGGAAACACCGGATGGGTAGCCGGAGCCCGTGACCCTAACCGGTACATCGAGTTTACCCTGCAAGCCACTGCAGGTAACCAACTTACCGTGAACAGTGTGGGCTTTAATTACGGTGACAACACCCTGACTACAAATCTCAACATACTTCAGTCAGAAGTCTATTTCTCCACTGATGGCTGGTCATCGAGCACACAACTTGGAGGAACACTCTTCTACCTTAATACTGCAATGCAGACATTTAATGTCTCTATTCCGGGCGGTCTTGTTGTACCCGTCGGACAACAATTTTCAGTAAGAATATATCCTTACTCTCCTGTCGGGAGCAGTCCGATGAGCCCTTCGTTTGCAATCCACAACAGTGTTCAGATATGCGGTGAATCAAACCCCTATGTACCACCAACTTCCACCTGTGTTACATGGAATCTGCTAAGTAACGGATCTGTTTCCACTATCTCAGGAAATATATCCGCCACACCGGAGGCTTTGTCTCCGGGCACCTCGGCACCCTTTATGTCAGTCTTTCTCCCTTACACAATCAACGGGCAGAGGCTTTGGTTGGGAACTGCCGGCTGGCCCGCAGGTAACCGCGATCATAACCGGTATATCGAATTTACAGTCTCACCAACACCCGGGCACAGCCTGACAGTGAACAGTGTTTCATTCAACTACTCTGACAATCCACTCACAACAAATTTAAATATCCTGCAGGGGGAAGTCTATTATACGGTTAACAACTGGTCGAATACTTTCCAGTTGGGAAGCACTTTTAGTTATTTAAACACAACGACACAAACTTTTAACCAGACAATTCCCGGTGGAGCTCTGGTACCCAATGGACAGACATTCAAAATGAGAATCTATCCCTGGTCGTCTGTGGGGAGCAACCCGATGTCTCCCTCGTTTGCCATCCATAAAAATGTACAGATCTGCGGAACAACAGATACCGTTCCACCAAACAACGCTTCAATCTGCGGAACCAAATTCAACGATTTGAACGGAAATGGTATAATGGATTTAAATGAACCGGGTCTCCCGGGGTGGCAGATCGGACTTGGAATCGCTACAGTTCCCTATGCTGTGACTGATGCCAACGGCGACTACTGTTTTACCAATCTCCCCGCCGGAAACTATACTGTATCAGAAGTGCAGCAACCGGGATGGGTTCAGACTTTCCCCGCAGCCCCGGGAACTCATTCTGTAACACTTGCGGCAGGACAGCAACTCGAAAATGTTAATTTCGGGAATATGAGAGCCACTCTCCATTGTGATTCCCTCTCGGCTACAGCAGTGAGGACAAATCCCGACGATTGCAAGTGGGCGCTAAGTCTGAATCAACCTGCGAATCTTCCGGGAATCGCATCAATACAGATTTTGTGTCTCGCTCCAAACCAGTTTACCACAGGAACAGGCTTGGGAACCAACTTCCAAAACTGGTTCACTTCAGGAAACAACATCTTTACACCTCCTTCAGGACTTGTACCGGGCGGCAACCTGAACAATTTCTTCAACATGTCGCTCCTCTATGTTACCTCTCCCCAGTTTGTTGTGGTAAACTGGATCGATACCTCAGGTAACATTGCCTGCTCCGATACTGTATCGCTAAATTGCCAGATTTCGTGCACGACAATTCTTGAAGATACTGTAATCTGTAATGATGGAAATCCGATTCTGAAATTCAGATTCAGAAATGATGCGGGCTTCGATATGAAGACCCTTCAATATACGGTTGTCTCTCCATCAGGTGTTACAGTGAATCCATCGAATGTAACCCTTACACCACCTGTCAATCCCGGTTCAATCTCGGGACTTCAAAGCGTGCTGATTTCAGGTGCTTCAGTTGGTGATACCGTAAGACTTTCAGTGAAGTTCACAAGTTCTGACGGTTGCTGCTGGTGTTATGGTTCAATTACGGTAGTTATCCCCGATTGTTACACTTTCTGCGATTCGCTTGGAGTAAGTGCTGTCGGAAACCCAAAGAATTGTTCGTACGACATATCTCTCTTCAACAACAGCACAATGGTCTTCTCGAGTGTACAGTTTGAGCTGATCTCAGGCGGAGTTTTCACAAACTTCACAGCTTCAACTACTGGCTGGGGCTTCACAAATGTATGGCCCAACAACAGCATTACACTCGTGAAAATGCCGATCTCCACCGGAATTGGAACAGGGACATACAACAACATCCTGAATATGAGCATCTCGCAATATACTAACCCTATCCAGAAAATTGTTGTGAGATGGATGAAAAACGGTGTGGTGATGTGTACCGACACTCTTCAGTTCAGTTGCACCCCGACTGTTCCGCCCGATAACGACTGCTCGCAGATTATTGACCAAACCCTGACCTGCAGAGCAAACGGCTCATTCATGCTCAAGTTCCGTGTGCAAAACAATTCAAACATTATTGCAACAGGATACGGTATTCATCCGACAGCACCCGGAGTAACATTCTCGAAAACCCTCGTGAATAATGTCTCCATCCTGCCGGGTCAGGTATCACCGTTTGACAGTTTGATTGTAACCGGAATTGCTCCAAATACATCTCTCTGTTTCCAGACTGCGATTTTTACGACCGTTGTACCGGGAGATACTGTTTATAACTATTGCTGCCACAGTGATACCATATGCATCACCACCCCCGACTGCGGTGCCACAGATATAAAAGATTCCGGGATTCCGACACAGTTTGAACTTCTGCAGAATTTCCCGAATCCGTTCAACCCGTCAACTACAATCGCATTTAACCTGCCAAAATCAGGAAATGTAAAGTTGAGCGTTTTCGATCCTCTCGGAAGGGAAGTGGCAGTACTTGTGGATGACTTCAGATCAGCAGGTTCATACAGAGTTAATTTCGACGCCTCGGCGCTGAACTCTGGAATCTACTTTTACAGAATAATTTCAGGCGAGTATAACCAGACCAGAAAACTTATTCTGCTGAAGTAGAAGAGGCTGCTTATGAGTTTTGAGCTATTATTTATGAATTAAATTGACTCAGGCTTAAATTCCGAACAAAAAAAGGTTGTCTCAATCTCAACTATTGAGCAACCTTTTTTGTTTTAAAAAGTATAACTTACGACTTGGAAATTCAACTTTTCCCTGGCTTTATAATCGATTTTAATGAACCCTTTTTCATCGTCACCAAACTCAAAAGGTAACTTTATGTCAAGAAATTTTTTCTCCCTGTTTCTCTTTTTAACTCTTTCTCTCTCTCCGCTGTTCGGACAAAAGGGAGTTGAATACCTTAGCCCGACCCCGACCGCAAGCGTAATGACCGATATCGCAGTGGTGGATAAAAACACCGCATGGGCATCGGGAACACTGGGAACCGTTCTAAAAACCACCGATGCAGGGAAAACCTGGCTGACATTAAAGACGGGTGAGGATATCTGGTACACTTCCATTTATGCAATCGATGCCGACAAAATCTTCCTCACTTCCTGGAACCAGAATCTGCAATCGACAACTGACGGAGGGAAAACATGGAAATCGCAACAAATCGGCAAGCTTTTCTATCTGAAAAAGGTCCAGTTTACTGATGAAAAAAATGGCTTCCTGCTCGGCAGCAAAGAAATTTCGGAAAATGAAATTGAGCCCGTTATTCAGCTTTGGGCTACAACCGATGGGGGTGCCACCTGGAAAGAAAGAAATGCTGCTCTCAAGATCGACCCCGCTGATTTCCGCTTCTTCACTCCAAAAATTGGAATTGCCACTGTAAAAGTGAACGACGGCAGCAACAACGACAACATCTACAGAACCATAGACGGCGGAGCGACATGGAGCGTAGTGAAAACTCCTCAAGACCTTGGTATTTCCGGATTCTCCATTACTGATGCCAAAACCGGATTCGCAGTTGCCGATGTCCCCGTAAAAAAAGGTGATAAAACCACTTCGAAAATGGTTATACTCAAAACCGTTGATGCGGGTGCAACCTGGACATCGATCGATATGCCAATGTCTGCAACTTCCAACGAAGGTAAGGAACCACATTTCATCTGGTTTATGGATAATAAAACAGGCTGGGTTATCAAATCAAATCCTTATTCCGAAACTTCGAGAGGTGACCTCCTCAGAACTGATGATGGTGGAAAGTCCTGGAAAAAGACCTGGTCAGCCGACGAGACCGGTATCAGCAGAATCGGGTTCTTCGATAAAAACAACGGCATCTTGCTCCCCGGCTTATGGTTCCTAACCCCAAAAATTTACAGAACAACCGATGGCGGCAATTCATTCAAACAGCTTGCAGAAGGACTTGACAATAATTTTACAACCCTGGCTTTCCCTGATGCAAAAACAGGTTTCGCTTCCAACAACAAGGGGGTAATAAAAACCGTCGACGGTGGTTACACCTGGAAGCAGTCTTTTGAAGCTAAATTCAGCTACATCGATCAGATTAAATTTTTTAATACCAGAGAGGGGCTCGCCATCCTGAGAAGTGATGATGGTAGTGGTACAATCTACCGGACAGGCAATGGTGGCGAAACATGGACATCCTCACCACTCGTCTTTAAAGGATATGCCCAGAAAATCATCAGCACCAATCCAAACACCATGTTTGCCACTGTAATAGAGCTCGATAACAAATCTGTCATCAAGTCTGTTGATGGTGGAAAAACATGGAAAGACCTGGTTACATACACGGTAAAGGAATTTGATCTGTATGACCTGCAGTTCATCGATGATAAAAACGGCTGGGTGCTTGGCACTATGGTTCTCCCCGGCGCTCCACCGGAGTCTTTTCCGACTGTGTTCATAAAAAGAACGACTGACGGTGGTGATTCATGGGAAGATTATATCCTCTACGGGCAAACAATGCCGTCGAACCTGACCTTTGTTGATCCGCTCCACGGCTGGTATGTTTCCAATATCAACGACACTTCAAGAGTTATGTCGAGAACCTCGGACGGCGGAAAAACCTGGGAAAATCTCCCATTCCTGCCGCCATACGAGTTGATCGAGTTCCTCGGATTTTCAGACCCGCTAAACGGCTGGATGGTTCGGGTTTACGGAGCCCCCCTCTCTCCCGGATTCGTTTACAGAACCAAAGACGGCGGAAAGACATGGGAACCCACATACACTATGAACTATCTGAACAAATTTGTATTCGCTGACAAAAAAACCATTTTTGGAGGCGGATACATGAGTCTGATAAAGATTACACTGGATAATTAAACAACATTGAGAACAATTTCAACCGAAAAACTTCCGATCTTTCTTTGGCTTAACGACATTGAGGATGGTGCGCTTCAACAGGCAAAAAACCTGGCGAACCATCCTTATGCCTTCGAGCATATCGCAATCATGCCTGACAGCCACGAGGGATTTGGAGTCCCCATAGGAGGTGTATTTGCCGCAAAAGGTGTGGTGTTGCCCAATGCCGTTGGTGTGGATATCGGCTGTGGAATGTGCGCCCTGAAAACCTCTCTTACTTCCATCTCTACCGAAACAATTAAAAAGATTTTGGGGGGAAGTGCCGAATACCACGGCGGTATAAGGTCTTTGATACCGACGGGATTTTCACACCACAGCCGAAGACAGGATGAGAAACACATGCCCCGCGAGCCGCAACACTTCACCCTGAAACAATATCCTGTTGTTGTGCGGGAGTATGAGGCGGCGCTTTCACAGGTCGGTACCCTCGGTGGAGGGAATCATTTCATCGAGATTCAGCAGGGTTCGGATGGACATATCTGGATAATGATTCACTCAGGTTCCCGAAACATCGGTCTAAAAGTTGCAGAACATTACAACAAACTCGCCAAGGAACTGAATGAGAAATGGAAAAGCCCCGTTCCGCAAAAACATGATCTCGCTTTTCTCTATCTGAACAGCGACGAAGGACAACAGTATCTCCGCGAAATGAACTACTGCGTCGAATTCGCACTTGCAAACCGCAAACTTATGATGGAGCGAATTAAAGATGTTTTTTCACATGTTACGGGCTGCTCATTTGATGAGATGATCAACATAGCACACAACTACGCCATAGGTGAAGAACACTACGGTGAAAAGGTGATGGTACATCGAAAAGGTGCCACATTTGCGGATAATGAGACCACGGGAATAATCCCCGGAAGTCAGGGTACCACAAGTTACATTGTGAAAGGGAAGGGGAATCCAAAAAGTTTTAATTCCTGCTCACACGGTGCCGGAAGAAAAATGAGCCGTAAAAAAGCCCAGCGTGAACTCGATATCGACAAGGAAACCCGCAAACTCGAGAAAAAAGGAATCATCCATGCAATCCGCTCCCGCCGCGACCTCGACGAAGCCCCCGGTGCCTACAAAGACATAGACGAAGTGATGGCAAACCAGCAGGATCTCGTGGAACCTGTCATTTCGCTGAAACCCCTCGCTGTGATTAAGGGGTAGGGCTGTTGATTTCTCTTTGTGTCTTGTAATTTGATAAATTAAGTTGTACATTAACTCTGTACAATTTGGAGCTTTATTATGTCATCTGTTTATACCTACACGCAGGCGAGAGAAAACCTCGCAACGATTCTTGATACCGTTGCAAAAAATAACGAAGTGGTAATCATCAACCGAAGAAATGCCGATAATGTAGCACTGATCTCCGAATCGGAATTGAATTCGCTTCTCGAAACGGCTCACCTCCTCAGATCACCAAAAAATGCGGAACGATTGATGGAAGCTATAGCCGATGCTTTGGCGGACAAAATCCCTGCCCAGTCGATCGAGGAATTGAAAAAGGAAGTCGGGCTTGAGTGATCAGCCTTTGGAATGTGCCTTCCATTCCCGATTCAGAGAGGAACTCGCCGAATGGGTAAAAATCGACCGGCGGGTAGCACTCAAAATTCTCGACTTGATCGAGAATGTTATGAAAAACCCGTTCACAGGACCCGGCAAACCTGAACCCCTGAAATATCTGGGACCCAATATCTGGTCCCGAAGAATAACACAGGAACATCGCCTCGTTTATCTTGTTTCACAAACAAAGATAAACTTCCTGCAATGCAGATATCATTATTGATGGAGAGCAAGGCTCCTTACTTCCTTATCCTGAATTTTGCGTCGGGAAGAGGGATATACCCGTCATCATTTGGAACCGGCGGGAATTTCATGTTTCTCCACCTCTCAGCAGCTTCCTCGATCAGTTTTTCTTCTGTGGCTACAAAATTCCAGTAGATTTTTCTTCCTTCGGGGAATGGTTCGCCTCCCAGAATGAATATCGTGCTGTCAGGCAACAATTCCATCTCATCAATATCGTTCTTCTCAAATACAAGCATCTGACGGGGGTCATATCGAACTCCATCGTATGTGATCCCGCCATCAAGGATGTAGAGTCCGACCTCACCGAACAGTTTATCTTTCAGTTTGAGAAGCGCTTTTTCCTTGTTTTTGACCTGAATCAGGAACAATTTGCTGTAAACAGGCACTGTTGATTTCCTCCCGGATCCTTCACCGGCAATCAGTGTGAATTCGATGTCACCCTCTTCCCAAACGGGAATTTCTTCCTTTCCAGCATGGAAAAAATCGGGTGTGGTCGATTCCAGCTCTTTTGGCAGAGCTATCCAGATTTGCAAACCATGTAATGATTTCTCACCACCACGAAGATACTCCGGGGTTCTCTCCGAATGGACAATCCCCTCCCCCGCCGTCATCCAGTTCACCTCTCCCGGTTTAATTTCTATCTCGGTACCGAGCGAGTCCCGGTGCATAATCGTACCTTCAAGAAGGTAGGTAAGGGTGGAAAGTCCAATATGTGGATGTGGACCCACATCGAGATTTTCACCGGGTGAAAGGAGAGCGGGACCCATGTGATCCATATAGATGAAAGGACCGACAAGCCGTTTTTCTCTGAATGGCAGCAATCTGCCTACTGCAAAATTTCCGATATCGGCTTTCCTCTCAGGGATAATAAAATCAATTTTGCTCATCGTTTCCTCTCAATACAGAAGGTGTTTTTTGTCTTTGTTTCTCCAGCCGGCCTGACTCTCGAAATCCACGAAATATATCTTCAGGTCAGCCTGGCTTTCGTAATCAACGAAGTATATCTTCACATCCGCCTGACTCTGATACTTTACAAAGTACCACTTCCCGTCGTTTTTACCCGCCTGGCTTTCATACTTCACTTTGTAAACCTTCAGGTCTGCTTGACTTTCGTAATCGACTACAAATACCTTCACATCCGCCTGACTCTGGTAGTCAACCGAATAGATTTTTTGTGCTTCAATTTTCCCAGCAAACAGCAGGGCAATGGTGATGAATAATAATCGCTTCATTTTTCCTCCGGGGTGGATTTGAAAATGTTGTCCGATCCCTAAGTTTTGTAATTTTTTCATACAATTTAAAAATTATAATACCCGTATCCTACAGTCCGCCTTCTGATCATCTCATCCGTTTCCATTTCTCTCCGTGAAATCTGTGCTCAATCCGTGGAATCCGCGTAACCATTAATTAATCTCTGCGTTAATCCGTCAAATCCGCGTGTCTCTGCGTACCCAAAACCTGTTTCATACCTCAAACCTCTGACTTCAAACTTCAAATTTTCTGCCTTCCAACTTCATATTTCTTCACCATCTCTTCGTCGACCGTCACCCCTGTTCCGGGACCATCGGGGATGGCAATAAATCCCTCATCATCAAGCGTTACAACGGGTGAGACGATATCTTCCTTAAAATATCTTTTGGTTTCGGAAGTGTCGCCGGGAAGAGTAAAAGCCGGTGCAGTCTGAAGGTGGATACTGAAAGCCCGTCCGATACCTGTTTCATCCATGCCACCCGACCAGACAGGAATTCCGTTTTGCTGACAATAATTCGCAATTCTTACCGCCTCTGCCATGCCGCCGACACGCCCCTCCTTGATGTTGATGATCCGGCATGAACCCAGTTCCACTGCCGTAATTGCATCTTCGAATGAATGAATCGACTCATCGAGACAGAGGGGAGTTTCCAGTTCCCGCTGAAGCTTTGAGTGAAAATAAATGTCACTATATGAAAGGGGTTGCTCTATCATCGTAAGACCAAACCTGTCGAGCTTGCCAAGATGGGCGATATCATCGAGTGAATAATCACCATTTGCATCCACCATCAACTGCAATGAAGGGAAACTCTCCCGAACCGCAGCAACCCACTCGATATCCTTCCCCTTTTTGATTTTCATTTTCACCCGGTGATACTTAAGATCGACCGCCTCCTGAACAGCCGCAAGCAACTCATGAATGGAATCCTTTATCCCAATGCTTATTCCCGACATTATCCTTTTCGGTTCAAATCCAAACATTTTATAGAGAGGCACCCCATCAATTCTCGCAATTAGATCGAGCAATGCATTCTCGACGGCAGCTTTTGCCATCATATTCCCCCGGATGTGTCGCATCTCTGTTTCAAACTCGGCAAAGCTCATCCCCTGCCTCAAAACCGGTAAAACAAACTCTTTAATTATGTGCATACACGAAACCGTGGTCTCGGGACTGTAAAACGGATCCGGATCAGCAACACACTCTCCCCATCCCGACACTTCCCCGCTCGATATCTTTATCAGAAGTGCCTCCTTGCAAGTCCATGTGTAAGAACTGATCGAAAAAGGCGTCACAAAAGGAAGACTCACCGTAATCGCTTCGATTGAGGTGATGGGGGGAATAACTTTTGTCTGGAGTTGGGAAGTCGAGTAAGATGACATAATTTGACTTTCAGAGGGTTTAAATAATAAATTTTTCAGTCAGGAACAATATAAATATTTTTTTTGGATTGCAAGAGGAAGTCGGTTATGAATCCGCCTAGCGATGATGGATGAAGGCTGAAATTATAAAGCGCTGAAAATCCCTTCCGTGGAATCTGTGTTTAATCTGTGAAATCTGTGGAACCATTAAACCCCTGAGCGAACATCTCCCGAAGGGATGCCTTCGGCATGTCGAATCTGCGTGTACCTGGTCCGCCGGGACGGACCTGCGTCCTTTTAAAAATGATCAAAATGTCAGATCAGGATCGCTAATTGTATTGAACTTCGAGGCAAAAAATTGAGGAGCACCGAAAACTCATTCAGCCAGCATAACATTTGATACTTTACCTTTATATATGGTAACTGTCAGTCCTTGATCGATATAGTAGAGTTCAATGGAATCACCAAACTTATCTTCCTGGTAAGGTTCACCGAGGATTTTTTTAACATCAGCAAGACTGTCAGAAATTTTAAATGTTTTGCCATTTACATTGACTTTTGTTAAAGGGTCTTTGGAGCTGACAAGGGTAACTTTTCCTTTTTTATTAAAGTAGACTTTCATTGCAGGCTTTTCAAACTTCCAAAGCAATCCCAACACATCAACCGATTTCGATTCCGGTTTGCCAAGCATGCCCGTAACATCTTCCTGCGACATTCCAAGTTTTACTCCCCCTATCTTAATATCATCGGATGTAACAAGTGCCTGTCCATAGATATTCACGGAGAGAAAGGCAACAAAAATAAACATAGGGAATGTGAACAAGCGAACGAGAGAGTTGTTTTTCATAAGTTTGATTCCTTATAATAAATGGTTGTTATTAAAGCAGTTACACTTTGGTAAATGTTTTTTGTTCCATCGGGTTTCGTGAAATACCGGGTAAATTCAGATTAAATTACTCCACTTTTACTTGAAAATTTCAAGTGTAATGCAGTTCGGGATCAACGATATCTTTACGCTTAAGATTGTCATCGAAACTCCCAAAATTGCCAATTTTTATTTTACTGAGTTGGTGAATCTATCCAGTATTTTCACTATTCGGACGATTTCGGTGTGTTTCGAAGACACTAAATTGAAGGGGATTTTGCAATACAGGTTTAACGCAACCAGTGTTTGATCTCTATCCCAAGGTTTCATTTCTCGCCTCTTTTATTTTGTATCTATTTCTGATTTTTCAACAACTGCCTTTAAAACAACATTCAAATTTTTCTCAATCTCACATTCCCATATAGTCAGTACATTCCATCCAGCAGAAATGAGGTCTTGAACATTTTGCATGTCTCTTTCCATCGTTTTGGTGATCTTGCTATGCCAAAACTCCTTGTTGGATTTTGGAAAGTTTCCATTCTTACATCCCTCATGATGGTGCCAAAAACAGCCGTGAACGAAAATTACCAGATTATGCCTTTTCAGAACGATATCCGGTTTGCCGGGTAATTTCTTTACATTAATCCGGAACCTGAAACCCGCTCTGTGAAGGGCAGATCGCAGTGTTTTCTCAGGAATCGTGTTGGACCCCCTGATTTTGCTCATACAAGAGCTTCTTTTTTCTTTAGTCCAAATGTCCATGACGAATCACACAAAGATTTTCGTTATGTAAACTTCGAAGTAAGATTGGAATGACATGTATCAGTGAAATTATTTGATCTTCTCATCCACATAACCAATGAACTTTGAAAGTGTCCAGATTTTATCTTGATACGGCCTTGGGAAACTGCTGATATATTGTTTGGGTACTACAAGCTGTACTTTGGATCTTTCCATTTCCTCCAATTGATTAACTGAGATACCCTGCTGAAGAGTGAACAGATGTTTTACAGGAATTTTCTCAGCTTCACCAAGTATCTGACGCCATCTGTCTTTGCAGGTGGTTTTCGCAGCAAGAAAGGCGATTTTGTTGCTCCCGATGGAAGATTGTCTGTATAGATCGATTGTGGGGAATATAAAATCAGGTCTGCTGTTACTTTCAGTTACACATTGTGCACAATAACTGATTTGATGGATATCAAATATTTTTGAGAGGTGGTGTTCAAGGGATTTTCCGGCACGACTTTTCCTTCGGTTCAATACTGTGTTGGCAAACTCAACGAGTTCCTGCACAGATGAAAATGGATTCGAAATTCTTGGAGTATATCTGAACACCTCAATTTGTCTGAATAAATCATATTCGGTATTTAACCAGGAAAGGATAATGTTATCCGGATTCCTCATTATATCAGAAGAGGATACTGAAAACACCTTATTATAGCAATTTTGGGCGGTCCGGGCAACTTCTTCTGTGAAAGGGAAATCAACTGTAAGATTTTTAATGTATGAATCAAACATGCCGGACAATTCTTCATCAGGAGATTTAACCTCCATTTTCGGGATTATTTTATTTGTCTCAGTACTTGAGATACCGGCCGCATTGAAAAATTCATCGATCTCTTCATCTCCCGAAATAACGAATGCCTTGTAATCATTCGCAGTCATTTTACAGATCACAAGCAGGTCTCCCACTCTATCGTCAGAAAGAAAAGGAAACCCTTTTCCAAATCTCGTTAACCGGTATTCATTTCTTGTGCCCGTACCGTAGTAAATAAACCGGCTCGTTGTTCTAAAATCTTCCTGCCACAGGATGGAGATGTTGATATCTTTATTTGATCCTAGAATTCCCGGTTCTGTAAAAAACATTGGCCAGGCACTTTTTGGCATGTAATAGCCGGACTGGTGTGCACCATTGGCTCCCGTATCGTTCGCTGTTATAAAGCGACAAAATGTTATTTCGCTTTCTGTCGTACTCTTGATTGCCTTGGAAGTTAGCTCATCCATATGATTTTTCTATATATATTTCATAATTTGTTGTGCGACTGCCTGAATGAGGGGCATAACGACGGAATTACCAAACTGTCTGTAAGCCTGATTGTCTGAGACCGGAATGATAAACTCATCAGGGAATCCTTGTAATCTGGCACATTCTCTTGGGGTCAATCTTCGAGGATTAATGCCGTGTTGCGGGATTAATATTTCAGAACCGTCTTTATAATACCTTGCACTTAGCGTCCTTGATATTCCATCCAAATCGGCTATACCAAAGCCAAAGCCGTTTCCTTTTAGTTTATGTTTCGCCGAGTAATCCTGAAGATAATTCCACAGTTTGTCTGATAATGTATATTTTGGGTTTGGTTCCTTGTCCAGGATATCACCCAGTTTTTTATTTGCAACCGGCAAAAGTGGAAATTCAAAGATGTTTAATTCCGGATAATAATCTTTGTTAAACCCCGTAATCATTATTCTCTCACGGTGCTGGGGGACAAAGTGTTTTCCGTCCATAACCCTGTAAAATACAGAATAGTTGAGCTCGGAAAGTGTTTTTAAGATAACTTGAAAAGTCCGCTTTTTATCATGACTGATGAGATTTTTAACATTCTCTAAAAGGAAGGCTTTTGGTCGTTTTGCCTGCAAAATTCTGGCGATGTCAAAAAACAATGTACCCTGGGTTTCATCAAGAAAGCCATGACTTCGTCCGAGACTGTTTTTCTTTGAAACACCGGCAATCGAGAAAGGCTGGCAGGGGAAACCCGCCGTAAGTATATCATGATCAGGAATGGATTCCTCAGGTATCTTTGTGATATCCCCATAAGGTATCTCACCAAAATTTTCCTTGTAGGTAATCTGTGAAAATCTGTCCCATTCGGAACTGAAGACGCACTCCCCGCCGGAGTTTTGAAACGCCATTCGTATTCCACCAATCCCTGCGAACAAGTCAATAAATTTGAATTTCGGATTTACAGGAGGAGGGAAAGGAACCTTTTGCAAGTCATCGAACAGTTCCGCATATGCGTGTGATGGTTCACTTACACAATCACTTGTAACTTCAACTTTTTTCACAACTGCTTCTTTGGGTACAGGAATCTTTACACCTTGCATACTTATCTTCTTTGTTTTTTTATGGCTTGTCATATTTATCTCAGAGGCAGAATCAACGGGTACGAATCCCGTACGCGCTACTATTCAGAATATTGTATTCTAATGCGGGCAGAGATCAATCCTTTCTCTCGGTCAACAAATCATCATATCCAACTCCCAGGCTCGAAGAAATCTTCTCCAGGATTACCAGCGTGGAATTCCTTTCGGCTCGTTCGATCATACCGATATAGTTTTTGTGTATTCCGGCTCTAAAGGCGAGCTCTTCCTGGGATATTTGCATTTTTTTGCGAAAAAAGCGGACATTTTCTGCAAAAACATTAAGAATCTTTTGTTCTGATATCATTTAGCTTTATTCAAATGGTTAGTATTATCTATACTATAGTATAGAAAGATAACTGTAAGTGGCCAAGTTTGCCACCCACTGTAGTGGGGAATTAAGGTTTGTGAGAAATTATAAAGAAGGAAATTAGGCTACTTACGAACTATTAAAAGAAGCTTCAAACCCTCTCCCCCAAGGTCTCAATCTCCTCGGGGCTGATTGCAATCGCATATCCTTCTGCGAGGAGTTTTCTGTTGCCTTCTGACATGGGGGATCGTTTGTCATCGGGGTGGTTGAGGACGAAGAGTTTTTTCCCTTGGATGCGGGCAAATTCTGCGGTGTACATGGTACCGCTTTTGAGGTCGGATTCGATGATTACGGTGGCGATTGAGGAGCCGGACTGAAGGCGGTTCCTTGCTTTCAGATTGGATGGTGAGAGTTTGATTCCAAATGGGTACTCGGTGGCGACACATCCGCCGGTCCCGCTGATTTCGAGAGCGAGTTCGCCGTTTTCAGGGGGATAAATGGTTTGCAATCCGTGTCCGGTGAAGGCGACGGTTTTACCACGGTCGGAAATGCAGCCTTGATGTGCGGCTGTGTCACACCCGCGGGCGAGGCCACTAACAACGGTGTAACCTGATGAGGCGAGCACCTGTCCTGCCAGAAATGCCATTTCCCTTCCGAATTCCGTGGGCTCCCGGGTACCAACCACAGCAACCCCGGGCGAAGCATTCAGCACCGAAAGATCCCCCATAAAATAGAGAATTAATGGCGGGTCAGATATGGTTCGAAGCATTTCAGGATAACCATCATCCCAAAACGAGACACATCCCGCTCCCTGCTCAAGATGAAACTCAATATTTTTTACGGCTTGCAGATATGCAGCATCCAGCTCCTCTTCTTTTACAAGAAACAGCGGATCAACTTCCTTAATCGCCTTTTTGAGGGAGGTGCTGTCCTCGACACGGTCGGAGAATCGGGCTATGTTCGCCTTTTTCCTGTCATTTATTCCGGTGATCCTTGTTAATGCAATGCAAAAGGGGTAGTCTGTCATGATTCCGTAAAAAGTGAATGATTGTTGATGTAAAGATAAGAAACGGGGGGAATTCAGCCATCAGCCATCAGCCTTCATTTATTAGTACGATACTCTTATATTTAAGGTTACCTTTTTAAATAATTATCGAGTATCACGCGTTGAAAAAAATTCTTTTCGCATCATTGTTTTCCTTTTTGCTTGTGAATGCATCTCAGGCGCAGATAAGTTCCACTGTAAAGGAACTGGTGTTCCCTCTTACGGTGCTCAAGAGCAGTGCCGTTAACTCATTTTATCTTGTGAATCATTTTACTTCAGCGAAAACTGTCAGAGCGGTATCACTTCTCGGTGTGTTTTCCACAGGTGACACAATGGTTACGATTAACGGCAAAGACAGTGCTCTGATAACGGTCAGTTACGCTCCCGTACAGAATGTTACGAACAGATCATTCCTCGCTTTTTATACTGATGACAGCTCCGCCTCATACACCATCAAGCTTACGGGATCGGGATCCACAGGCGACAGCTACCAAAGCACCACTTTCGACAAATACGATGCAGACCTGAAGACAGCTCTCAACGCACTGGTTATCAACCACACTTCACTCGGCTACAATTCGGGCAGAGACAGGATGTTTGAAAATATCGATAAACAACCCGGCGACACAATTGAGTGCGTCTATACAGGAATTAAAATCAAGGCTGCCACGAGAACCATTGCCCAGGGTTTGGGTTTCGATACTGAGCATACCTGGCCCCAGGGAACCTTTTCGCAGGCGGAGCCGATGAGATCAGACATTTACCATCTCTATCCGACCAATTCTACCGCAAACAACACAAGAAGCAATTATCCTTTCGGCGTGGTTACAAGTGGTGTGAGCTGGACGGGCGGCGGAAGCAAACTCGGCTTGAATGGTGCAACCACAGTCTTCGAACCAAGGGATGTGCACAAGGGAAATGTAGCCCGCTCGATGCTCTATTTTATTCTCAGATACCCGACAAACTATCAGAGCTATCTGACGGCTGCTCAGGAGTCGACCTTCAGAATCTGGAACAGGACCGATACGGTGGATACAAAAGAGAGACTTCGCAACACGGCAATCGCTTTTTACCAGGGGAAGAAAAATCCGTTGATCGATCACCCTGAATTTATTGACCGTGTTTACAGTTTTATAAATAACACCTCGGCAACACCGTCAGCAAAACTGAATGTCTATCCAAAAGGTGTGGTTTTCGACACGGTGTATGTGAACGATTCGGCTTTCGTTTCGATGTGGCTTGTTAATTCAGGCAACAAAAACCTCACTATTGCATTGGGATCGATCAGCAATCCTGCGTTTAGGTTTGTGAATCTGCCCGTTCAGATTGCCGCCAATTCTGCAGTTGAAGTAATGGTTTCATTCAAGCCAACCGCCACAGGAAACTTTGCGGGACTGATGGACATCAACAGTGACGGCGGGAATTTCTCAGGTGTGATTAAGGGAGTCAGCGATATTGGGACAGGAATTGATGACAACGAATCACCGGCTTCAGTGAACCACAGCTTCGCTCTTCTGCAGAATTATCCAAATCCGTTTAATCCCGAAACAAAAATCGGCTTTACGGTACCGAATGTTACGGGTGGACTTTCTTTTGTGAAACTTGCAGTTTATGATGTGACGGGGAACGAAATTGCAGTTTTGGTCAATGAAGAAAGAGCTCCCGGCGACCACTTTGTGACATTTGATGCGTCAAATCTGCCCGGAGGTGTTTATTTTTACAGAATGCAGGCGGATGGCTACACTTCAACCAAAAAACTGGTGATGCTGAAGTAGGACTATATAAGAATTCGGAAAGAAACCTAAAATGTATGGAACAGAAACTAAAAGATCGGCGGGATACTTGAGAGACTTGCAGAAATTTATCGTGGTTGGCGACAAAGTTCTCGTGAAGCCTGTTGAAGACGAAGGAAGAACCCACGGCGGACTCTACCTTCCACCGGGCGTTACTGAGCGGGAAAAAGTTCAGAGCGGATATGTTCTGAAGACGGGTCCCGGCTACCCTATTGCGATGCCGGGTGACGATGAACCGTGGAAAGAGAAGGATTCAACAAGGTACATCGGTCTTCAGGCACGCGAAGGCGACATGGCAATCTATCTGAAAAAAGATGCCATTGAGATAGAGTATGACCGGGAAAGGCTCGTAATCGTACCACAGACAGCAATTCTTCTGCTGATCCGTGATGACTTCATGGTGTAATTCTATTAAAACAGGTTATATGTTTATGAAAAAAGATATCAAGCAGTTATTGCAGACACTACAGGAATTAAAGCCTGTGCTTACTTCCCGTTTTGCAGTTAAGAGCATTGAGGTTTTCGGCTCGTATGCGAAAGGTGAGGAAAACAGACAAAGTGACTTGGATTTACTTGTTTCATTTGAAAATACACCAGGACTCTTCAAGTATATGGAGTTGGAAAATTTTCTTTCTGATTCACTCGGTATCAAAGTTGACCTGGTCATGCGGGATTCAATAAAACCTCAACTGGCAAGTTCAATCTTTCAGACAATCATAACTGTATGAAAAAGAATAGAAGTTAATGCTCAAACACTACACACATGTTATATGGGACTGGAACGGGACACTTTTTAATGATGTTCATGTCTGTCTTGATATAATAAACAACATTTTGGAGGCAAACAGCTACAACCGCCTCACATTTGACAGGTACAGGGAGATATTTACCTTCCCGGTGAAGGAATATTACAGGGCTGCGGGTGTTGATTTTGGGAAGCACCCCTTCGAAATTATAGGGAAGGAATGGGCTGATACCTACGAAGTTCGCCGCCACGAAATGGATCTTTTCGAGCAGGTGGAAACGGTGCTTTCAAAAGTGGCGGGACACGGCATCAAACAGTACATCCTTTCTGCTTATGTAAAAAAAGAACTTCTTGATGTGGTGGAGAAACACGGTCTGACGGGCTATTTTGAAGAGATTCACGGCCTCGGTGATGTGTATGCACACAGCAAGCTGGAACTCGGACTCGATCTGATAAACAGACTTGGTGATGCCAAAAAATCGGCAGTGCTGGTGGGCGACACGCTGCATGATTATGAAGTGGCAAAGGAGATGGGCATCGACTGCATCCTTACTGCTTCAGGGCACCAGACAAAAGAGCGACTACTTGCCGCAGGTGTCCCTGTCTTTGACAGCATAAATGACTTTGTGGAAGAACTTAAATGAAGGCTGAATTTTGAAGGCTGAGGGATGAATTTCTGAAGTTTGAAGTATGAATTTTTGATGTTTGAAGTATGAAACAATAGCCTTCGGTTTTAACCGGAGGGGCAAAGAAAATTTATTAGCTTAATTAATCGCTTTTAATCAAATAATTGTAATCCCATGAGAATATCCACAACCCTTGTTGTCGCAGTATTGCTGTGCCTGAATGTCTCTGCACAGGTTAACAAAAGTGACAATCTGATAACCTATTTTAACAATCTGATTTCGGTGCTTCCGGATACGACACCGCACGGTGTTTATGTTGAGCCGACTTCCGAGCAGATGAATATCTGGGAACGGGCTCTGAATGCGATGTTCGCCGGGAATTACTCGACAGCCCATGGAATTGCCGATTCCATAGGTTATGAAGTGGTTTCTTTCATGGATACGGAACCCAACCCCGACAAGCAATATTACTTCCTCGAGAAGAAGGACACAGGTTCAAACTATTGGGGCACTGTAGTCTTAAATCCAAATCCCCTCCGGCAGAAACTTTTTATCCAGTCACCACATCCCAAATACGATTATAATACAGGGAAGCAGGGAATTCATGTCTTTAAGCAGGCAGGCGCAAGGGGTTTCTACATTTCAGGGACGCACAGATGCAACTCATTGGCAGCCTCGGAATGTGCCGGAACAACGACAGTTTGTTCGGGAGTCGATGAAGCATTCCGAAAATCGGATCAGCCTCACAATCTGATTTCCGCTCTTCAGCGGTCAACAGAAGTTTTTGATGAGCAGATTTCGGGCATGATTGCCATTCAACTGCACGGTTTTACAAAAGGCACAGGTGATCCATATGTTATAATGAGTAATGGCACAAGAGACACTCCTTCAACCGACTGGCTGACCGAACTTATGAACAACCTCGAGGCGCAGGACACATCCTTGACCTATGAGCTTATGCATGTAAACACCTCCTGGACAAAACTTGCAGGGCTAACGAATGTTCAAGGTCGCTATCTGAATAACAGCAGCAGTCCGTGCAGCTCTTCCGCTTCGGTTGCATCGGGTAGATTCCTCCATCTTGAGCAGGAAAAAACAAAACTCAGGGATGACATCACCGGCTGGAACAAGATGGCAAACGCCATTATTTCCACCTTTGGAGAAGACCCCCTCCCTGTGGAACTGAATTATTTCCAGATCAGGGAAGAAAACGGGGATGTTAAACTGTTCTGGGGAACAGCGACAGAGGTTAACTCTTATGCGTTCTTTGTTGAACGAAGAAAGCCTGACTATGAGTGGATGCAGATCGGCTCAGTTGAAGCAGCGGGACAGAGCAACTCTGTCAAATATTACTCTTTTACCGATATAAAACCTCAACCTTCGAGATATGAATACAGATTAAAAATGGTTGATAACGACGGGACTTATGAATATTCAGGTGTGAACAGTGTGGAGGTTCTGGTGCCGAACAGTTTTGTGGTCAGTCAGAACTACCCCAACCCTTTCAATTCCGATACTGTTTTCGAAGTGGTGCTGCCTGTTGCTTGTGAGCTGACACTCGAACTTTTTACCGTTCCGGGTGAGTTTGTCACAACAATCTACTCGGGTATAAATGAAAAAGGCGTCAGGAAGATTAACTTCTCTTCCAACGCCTTAAATTCGGGGGTTTATTTCTACAGAGCCGTCGCAAAAGAGACGGGGGGCAGTGTCCTCTTCAGTCAGACCAAGGCGATGACACTTCTTAAGTAATCAATCAAAGTATTGCCGCGTATTTTTTAACCATAAATGATCCGTTCGCTCCAAGTCTGGCATACAACCAGGCTTTCTGACCAAGGATGTTTTTTGATACTTTGCTGTCACTTCCGAGTTTGTCAAGAGTGACAATTGCATCAGAATAGCATTTGAAATCTTTGAGGACAAGTCCCTTCAGAAAGAGTTTGCTTTGCTCGTCAAGTTTATCATTTTTATTGATATCGGCGAGTGCAGCATTAACATCAGCCGTAAATTTCTTGTCGGCAACAATAATTACCCCCGCGAGGTCATAACTTGCTCCGAGTTTCGGTTCTTTTCCGAGAGGATACACATCCCATTTAAATCTTTGTTTTGAGTCAGTTTGAGTAAAACTCACTCCCGGAATTGTATATTTGACAAGAGTGTTGGTCATCCCTTTTACCGTACCGCGAAAGACCTCTTTGTTTTTTGAGTCCATTACGAGAAGGACATACTGTTTTTCGACGGGAGTTGCTTCGGTATATGCCGAATCATACCAGGTGAATTCCGGATTCTCGGAGATGATAAGTCCCGCAGGGGCTATTGGAATCACACCCTCAGCCCTGAAACTTGCAGGGGAGGAGAGTTCCTTGTCGATGTCGTTTTTAGCGGTTAGATTTACATTTTTTCTTGAAATGGCGTTAATTCCCGACTGAAGAGCGGAGGTCTGTCCGTTTCCGTCGTCAAGTCTGGAAGTCCCCGATTCCTTCCCCACAAAAAGTTTTTGTTTTGGCATCAGATTTACAATTTCTCCGTCCATGAAATAGATTGTTACTTTTGAATCGGAGTTGAGAGAAACAATGTCGCCTTCTTCAAGCGTTGCTCCCTGCAGAAGTGCTGTTTCAGTTTGAGTTGCGGGGTTTACAACTACGGGCGACCCCTCAGTACCCGTGACAAGAGCTACAGGAACACCGGGTGCATCAGATGCGAACGATATTGCAAAAAAGAGAAGAAGAGGTAAAAAGTAAACGATCTTTTTCATTGTGTCTTTCTTAAGGTTATTAAATCTGATTGTTTAACCAACCGACCACCGTTTTTGTTCTCAATGATGTAAATTAGTGTGATTCTGATCATATTTGCGTGCAATTTTGGTAAATTTTCCAATGCGATATTCCCAAACCCCAATTTAACATTTTTAGGACAAATTAAAAAGGAGCAATATGGGCAAGACTGTTCTTGTTTCGGGTAGTTCTTCGGGAATCGGACTTGAAGCCTGCAAACTTTTTGCGGAAGCGGGCTGGAGCGTTGTTGCGGGGATGCGAAATGCTGCCGGGAGAAAGACACTTCTTCATGATGCAAGACGGGTGAACATTATTGATCTTGATGTGACCGATTCTGAATCAGTGAAAAAAGCGGTTGAATACACAGTTACCAATTTTGGAGGAATTGATGTGCTGGTCAACAATGCCGGTTACGCTCTTACAGGCGTCTTCGAACACTATCATGAGGAGCTTGTAAGAAAGCAGTTTGACACCAACTTTATGGGAATCGTAAGACTGACGGGTGAAGTGCTGCCGCACATGAAAAAACAAAAAAGCGGAACGATAGTAAATGTTGCATCCGTCGGCGGAAGGGTTACATTCCCCTTTTACAGTTTTTACCATGGAACAAAGTGGGCTGTGGAGGGATTTTCCGAGTCACTCCAACATGAACTTGTCCCCTTCAATATCAAAATAAAGATCGTGGAACCGGGTCCGGTAAAAACGGATTTCTACGACCGTTCCATGAATATTCTCGAGCCCAAACCGGGAGATGGCTATGAAGATTATTTCACCACAGCCTTCAAAAACATGAATTCAGCCGGAAACACGGGAATTTCCGCAAAAAAAGCCGCGAAAAAAATTGTAAAAGCCGCATCCGATCCCGGCTGGAAGCTTCGATATCCAGTCGGTTCAAAAGGAATTCTTTATCTGAGAAGGCTGTTGCCCGATGTTTTGTTCAATGGAATAGTGAGGAGTATCATCCTTAGAGGTTTTAAAAACTCGAAGAAATAATCTATATTTAGGGTCACCTTAAATATTTCCTTTCACTGATTGGACTCATA
This sequence comes from Bacteroidota bacterium, assembly GCA_020161395.1. Classification (NCBI taxonomy): domain Bacteria; kingdom Pseudomonadati; phylum Bacteroidota; species Bacteroidota bacterium. Next base: position 67,862 of record JAIUOE010000009.1, on the reverse strand, counting down.
ATCAAAATGCCGGCCATTTTCACAGCATTTTTGGTCATCGTTTTGCTGTTTCAGGTGCATCCACAGACTTTGGATGCCACCCGATACAGTGGTCTGCAGTTTTCAGGGAATTATCACTTCACTTCCACTCCCCCTCTGAACCGGATTCCTTTACCAAAAGAAAAAAGGTCACTGTTCCACATCACCAAATCGAAAAAGATTTTTCCGGGAGATAAATACTCGATCGGGTTCGTCTTCTGCCTTTGGGAAAACACTACCGGCGGGGAGGTTTTTTCACTTAAAGGAGAAAAGTATCATATCTCATTCGTCTACAGAACAGCAGGAACCGACAGAACGGCTGTTTTTGAATTGCTGCTGGATGGTAAAAAGACGGGTATTTCATTTTCCATGCCTGTTGACATGGTTTATGACGGGCACTGGTTTCCTTTTCTGTTGGAAATAAACGAGCAAAACGGAAATATTCTGGTGAAAATGGACGGAAACAGCAGACAGGGTTCTTTCAAATCGATCAAAAAAAGCGAGGGTTTCGACCTCAGATTTGGAAGAGAGCCCGGTTCAGGTAATTGTCTGCCAATGATTTTAAAGGATTTGAAGTTCAGTTCCGCGGGTAATCTGCTGCATCACTGGCTGTTCACCGAGCTGACCGGAAGTTTGGCTTACGACAGCGAGGGGGGTTTGGACGCCGAAACAGAAAACTGTGAGTGGCTTATAAACAAACATTTCTATTGGGAACCTGCAATTTCTGCTGACTACCGGGAAAGCAACATCTATCCAAGAGCAGCACCCTCCCCAGAGTACATCCATATCGATAAAAATGGCATCCGGATTTATAACCTGAGAAACAAGACCCGAACAAAGATCGTCTACCCTATGAATGACTTTAAGTTCTTTATGGTAAGCCCGCTCAGGGAAAACGACAGCCTCATCTCTGCTCACTCAGGCTATCCTGACAAACCCGGTGTGCTGAATTTTAGAACGGGCAGGTTTTTGATGCAGATGGACAAAATCACACCCGACGGCCATCACTACGGGGGACAGTCCTTTGTGGACCAAACGGACACCACCGTATATTTATATGGAGGCTACGGCTGGTATAAATTTAAAAATATTCTGTTGAAGTATGACAAATACACTCAAAAATGGGACACATGCCTGACAAAAGGAGAAAAACCACTCCCCGGGACTTACTTTAGTATCCTGAAAAATCTTAACAGAAACCGTTACTATATATTCGGTGGAATCGGAGTGGAATCCGGCAGGCAGGAAGATGCACAGCACCCGCTTTGGGATCTCTTTGAACTCGACCTGAGGACTTTGACCTGGAAAAAAATCTGGAAATGGAACAATCCCGAAAATCTGATTACCACCGATCTTGCTGTCTGGGCTGACAGAAATCAAAGTGCGTTTTACTCAATCTGCAGAGTCTATGAAAAAGGGTTGAACAGAATTTACTATCTTTCCCTCTCCGACAGTAATATGGTTGCCATGGGCGACACTCTGCCGGGACAGAAGGAGGGGCTTGTGCCTAATGAGCTTTATATCGATTATGAAACGCAAATCGTGTATATCCGGAATTTCGCTGCGTCGCAGAACGATTCCATCCCTGTATTTCATAAAATCAGGACTCCAATACTCACTGATAAAGAACTCATGGAATTGAAGGAAGCATCAACTCCATTCAAGATTGAGAGACGGAACAGGATTCTCAAATACTCCGCAATCATCCTTGTTTTCATCGGGGTTCCCGCTGTTTTTTTCTTTTTCCTGATGAAAATGAGAAAGAAAAAAAGAGCGGAGTCTGAAAGCACTCCTGAATCGGGATATGATCCTGCGGAAAAGTATGTGTCACTCTTCGGAGGGCTGACGATTGTAAATGACAAAGGTGAGCGGGTTGATGAAGGATTCACTCCAAAACTGGCGGAACTGTTTGCAATAATCCTCTATTATTCCACACCCAACCCTGAGCACGGGGTACTTTTCAGCAGACTTGAACAGATTTTGTGGGTGGACATCCCTCCGGAGAACATAAAAAACAACCGAAATGTGGCATTCTCCAAATTGCGTTCTCTCATAACGGCGAATTGCAACATGACAGTTGTTACGGAATCTGATTCTGTAAAAATTATTTTCCCTCCCGATATGATAAATGAACAGAAGTTGATAAATGATCTGTTGGGAAGGGATTTGAACCTTTGGTCGGACCCCGATTTGAACCGATTTCTTAAGATTGTATCGCGAGGCGAGTACCTTGCTGAAATACATTCTGACTGGGCAACCGGAGTGAGAACCGAAATGGTATCAGCAATCATCAGGAAATCAGTGAGGATTCTGGATACCTTCTACACCAGGCAGGAGTATGAGACCTGTATTCAGATATCGGATATTATCCTGATTCAGGATCCCCTCGGTGAGGAGGTACTTAAATTCAAGCTCCGGTCCCTGACGCTTCTTGGCAGGGAACCCGAAGCGAAAAAAGAGTTTAACTCGTTCCGCAGGGGGTTCAAACGCCGTTACAAGGAAGAATTCAGTAAAAATTTTGGCGAATTCATCGAGTCAAAAAATGAATAACCGACCAATCGTCACCGTCATTTTCTTCCTTGTTGTCTGTTCATTCATGATCATCGCAACCGATTCATCTCTGACACGGGAACCCGGGCTCTTTTTTTACGGCAATCACAGCAAGTTGCAGAGTCTTGACGGGAAACAGATACGACTTTTAAACTCCCAAAAAACCAGATTTTCGATTCTGAAAGAGGATGTTTCGGGTTCCGGAGAGAAATTCGGTCTCGAGTTCGGATTTTCCGTCTGGTATAATAAAGTGTTCGCAAACATTTTTGAGATAAAAAACGGCTCTTACCAGCTTGCTCTCCGTTATCTCTATCACCCGGACTCTTCGAATGTGAATCTCCAGTTGAGAGTAAACGGCAAATTTGTCCTTTTGTCTTTTCCTGTTCCCCTCGCTGAATTCACCGAACACCGGAAGTTTACATTTAAACTCTCAGTCGATGAAAACAGGGGAAGTATCACAGCAATTTTGGACGGTTTACAGAAGAAAGCCGAGAGCAGGTATCTGAAACCGGGTTCAGCATCTGAAATTATTTTCGGCTCGATGTATCGTGACGGCGATTGCATGGATCTCATTCTTAGAGATTTGAAGTTAACCATCAACGGCGAATTGAAGCACAGATGGAAATTCACCGAAGTGTCCGGAAGTACTGCATACGACAGCGAAGGTGATCTTGATATTAAAATAGAGAACCCCGGCTGGCAGATGAGCTATTACTACAACTGGCAGCCGACACCTCTTCCCGACAGTTCGAGACTAAAGGATGTCACTTCATTTTACAGACTAAATACCAATAACAGAAAAGCTGCACTTGAAGAAAAGCCCAACGGAATTTTAACCGGAAACCTGCTCCCTGTCGAAATGGACAGTCTCGACCTTGTGTCAGTAAAACTGGATACCGTTTACAAAAGACTATATGCTGTTCTTCGTTCGTTGGAAAAGTCGGAAAAGAAACTGCTCACTTTCTCCCTCTATCTTCCTGCGATGACCGAAAAAGAGTACCGGGAGAGGCTCAATCTGATTCCTGAGCCTGGAAGAAGGCAATATCCCGGATGGATAACATACACGGGAGCAGGAATTGTCGCCCTGCTGATTCCCCTCTTTATTATAATTCGCCGGTTGAGACACAAGAAGAATGAACCTGTTACAGCAGGGAACCAAGTAGGCGAATTTTTCCCTGATGACATAAAACCCGGGATAAAAAACCTGATCACCCTCTTTGGGGGTTTGAGGCTGATAGACAGGGACGGGTCTGAAATCCAGTCTGAACTTACGCCCAAACTTCAGGAAATATTTTCAGCAGTCCTCTACTATTCCACATTTGGCAAGACTCCGACGGTGCCGCTCAGAAAACTCGAGAAGATAATATGGTCGGACATCCCGAAAGAGAAGCTTAAGAACAACAGAAATGTTGCCTTTTCCAAAATTCGGAAAACCCTTAACAAGCTCGACAGCGTAAAACTGGAGATAGATGACGACAGGGTCTTGTTGACAACGGCACCACCTGTCACCAATGAAATGGCAGAACTTGCCTCACTTTTCAGCCTGCTCGAAGTAAAAGGTAAAATTTCAATTGATGTTGTCATGGAGAAATTTACGGGCATCATTAAGGGCGGAACCATCCTCGAAGGGATAAAATCAGATTGGGCCGAGAGGGAAAGATTTGCACTCTCCAACCGGATATTGGAGATTCTCCTTTTGAGATGTGCATACCTTTATGAGTCAAAAGATTTCCATGCCTGCAACAAGACTGCCGGGTTCGTAGACCTTTTTGATCCTGCTAACGAGGAGGCATTTAAGTATAAATTGAGATCTCTTTTCCATCTTGGGAGGCATTCTTTGGTGGAAGAGGCATGGCAGACCTTCCAAAAAGAGTATGAGACTGTTTACGGGAAAAAATACCCTCATTCCATTCAAACGATCCTCAAAAACTAAAAATCGAACAAAAATCTCTTAAAAATCAATAATTTTATGAAAAAAGTTTGATAATTTATTAACTTTTTTCAGAATGTGCCGTTTCATTAATCGTTTCAGTAACCCCTCCCGCATATATTTCACCCGGTAATTATGATTATTTCCGTCCAGGGTATTCAAATCAGAAGTCTTTTGGGGTGAGTATAACCACCATCAGCAATTTAAAGGTAATCGATACAAGGGTAAACAAACAGAAGTCTTTTGGGGTGTGCAAAAATGCCATCATTAAATTGCAGGTAGTGGTAACAAGGGTAAGATAAAAGGAACCATCTTCGTGGGATGTCGGGGGCGACATCCCGGATTTTACAGGCAAGAATGTTAGTGAATGAAATTATATTGTTAGAGGGTCTTTGCAAAAAATAGCTTGGGGGGGTGCAACAGGTAAGCACCCCCGTAGCTATATCGAATTGTTATCTCGCATTAAGAGCTGAATCAAAATCAGCATTCACCATTATCTTCACCAGTTCATCCAGTTGTGTCTTTGCTTCCCAGCCAAGTTCATTTTTAGCTTTGGCAGGGTTGCCAATCAGGAGGTCAACTTCGGTAGGTCTGAAATATTTTGGACTCACTTCGATAACCACTCTGCCCGGCTTTAACTGCGAAAGATCTACCGGTCCTGTATATTTGGTTGTATATTTTCCGATGAGGGACTTCAGGTAATCTTCATCAACTGATTTTATCACACCTTTTTCATCAACACCCTCACCCTTAAATTCAATCTCTATTCCAAGTCCGGCAAATGTCATTTTGCAAAAATCTCTTACAGTATTTGTAACGCCGGTTGCAAGCACAAAATCGTCTGCTTTCTCTGCCTGAAGAATTCTCCACATCCCTTCGCAATATTCAGGAGCAAAACCCCAGTCTCTTTTTGAGGAGAGGTTGCCGAGTACGAGAGTTTTCTCTTTCCCTGTCACAATGGCTGACGCTGCCATGGTTATTTTTCTTGTAACGAATGTCTCGCCTCTTCTCGGAGATTCATGGTTAAAGAGAATGCCGTTGGAAGCGAAGAGGTCATAGGCTTCGCGATAATTTACAATTATCCAGTAGGCATAGATTTTAGCAACCGCATACGGCGATCTCGGATAGAAAGGGGTCTTTTCGTCCTGCGGAATTGCCTGAACCTTACCGTAGAGCTCACTCGTTGAAGCCTGGTAGAATTTTGTTTTGGCATTCAAGCCTGTTTCTCTCATTGCATCGAGAAATCTCAATGTTCCGAGCGCATCCACTTGTGCGGTATAGTCTGGGACATCAAATGAAACCTTCACATGACTTTGGGCAGCGAGATTGTAAATTTCATCGGGAGCGATTTTTTCGAGAAGTCTGTTAAGATTGCTTGTATCGACCACATCTCCATGATGGAGAAAAAATCTTTTGTTCCTTACCTCATCATTGTTGTAGATATGATCTATTCTTCCTGTGTTAAAAGAACTGCTGCGACGGATAATTCCATGTACAGTATATCCTTTTTCGAGGAGCAGTTCGGCAAGATAACTTCCGTCCTGTCCTGTAATGCCTGTAATAAGAGCTGTTTTCAATTGGTGTTTCCTTATTAAATTAAAAAAATCATTCTTTCCAAATAAAATCGAACAACATGTAACTCGCTGCTGCGATTACGACATTGTAACTGACCAGAGCAAAAAACTCGGGCGAAATTTCTTCAAATGTTACTCCATCCGAACACCGTTTTGTAATTTCAACCAGCATCAGAAGGAGCGGTAAAAGAATCGGGAATGAAAGTACGGGGTAAAGTGTCCCCTTCGAGTTTGCTTTTGCAATTATTGATGCTATAATGGTCGATGCAAATGCCAGTCCGGTATTCCCCAACACAAATGAGAAGAAGAATATAAAGACATTCTTCAGAACAAAAGCATCAAACAAAGCAGAATAGAGCACCAGAATCACCATATTCATGGCGAAGACAAGTATCAGGTTGTAAAAAAGTTTTCCCGTGAGAACAACTGTCGGGCTGGCGATCAGTTGCAGCAGAAGTGCCGTCCCTCTCTCCTCCTCCGAAACAAAAGCTCTGGAGAGCCCCGACATGGCGGTAAAGAAAATCACCACCCAAAGGAGACCGCCTGCGAGGGCTGAACTTATTTTCTCCTGCCCTATCGCAAAAAGGATAACGCTGATAGTGACAACAATGAACATCCCGAGAGCATTAATTGCATATCTTGTACGAAGCTCGGATGTAAGGTCTTTATTGAAAAGCCAAAGGGCTTGTTTAAACATCGTCAGTCCCTCCCTGCCGGTTTATGATCCATAATCTTGATGACCTCTTTGCACATGGCAAGTTCTTCTTCTTCATTTGTTGCGAAAATTACAATTTTCTCCTGTGCAACGCTTTTTGCGAGTTCGTAAACCTTTCCCTTGCCTTCAGCATCGAGATTGGCGGTCGGTTCATCAAGAATGATGAGTTCGGGGTTGTGGATAAATGCAAAAATTATTTTAAGCCGCTGTTTCATGCCCGATGAATAGGCTCTGACAAGGTCGTTTTTCCTCTTGAGAAGGGAAAAATGATCGAGAAGCGAGTCCATTTTCGCTTCATCAAGCTGCTTTCCCCTTATGTTCATTGTAAATTCAAGATTTTCCTTTGCGGTAAACTCATCGTAAAGTACGAGGTATGGGGAAGCGAAACCAAAATGACCGGTCGAATTAGCGGGTGTAAACTTTCTTCCGTCTGATTCGAGATAGACATCCCCTGATGTAGCGGAAATAAGCCCGGTTACCACCTTCACAAGTGTCGATTTTCCGGAGCCGTTGGGACCCGCCACGCCAAAAAGCCCGGGAGCAGACCATTCGAGGTTCACATCCTTAAAGATTACTCTTCTTTCGAATGTTTTTGTAAGTTTATTCAAGACTAATTTAGTCATCTAAAGTAAAATTTTCCTTTATTGCTTCAGTTCATCAGTTGAGAATTACAAGCTTGCCTGATTTATTCTGATCGTTTGCTTTGAGTATGTAAATATAGACACCCGAAGAGAGCTTCTGCCCAAAATTGTTGCGAACCTGCCACTTCACCAGATTCCTCAGGACACCCCAGGAAGGTTCTTCTCCCGAGTAGATCAGGTCTCCCGCCACATTGTATACATTAAGGAGCGTTGTGGTGTTTTGTAAAAATTTAAAAGGGAAATATATCACATCTTCTCTGTTTTTCCCGTATGTGAAGGGGGAGGGATAAGGATCATTTTCCGCATTTTGGGGTTGATCACCCCTCTCGATCACCACATTATTTATAATGGTTGCCGTTTTCGCCTGAAATGCCGGATTTTTCCCGAATTTGTCATAAAAACTGCCAAAAAGAAGAGCAGATCCTTCCGCCTGATAAGTGTATAAGCTGTACGAATAGTCGAGATACGAATCGGGTGAGTCGAACCATTTCTCGGTTGAATAATCGGTGACAATGGTAACAATGGTGTCACGGGAGCCATTTTGGGAATTCACAACCATCAGAGAATTATTGGAAACAGGGTGTGCTTTCAACGAGATATTCACTCTGTTCCCGGCAATTTCAGATTTCATGTAATTCACTATAACCGGGAAACGGGCGGCATCAGTGTAATATTTCCCGGGAATAGCTCTGTAACCCGTGAAGTAATTCCATCTGCCAAAACAGTTAAATTCTTCGGTTGCGGAGGAACCCGCTTCAATAAGAGAATTCGCAATCGCTTTTACTGCCCTGTCTCTGATCATCAATTCCCACTGTCTTTTAATAATATCATAGCCGAGTCTTTCCTTCATCATGAGAGAAAAAGGAGCAAGGTCGTAACCCGAATACTTTGATACGGAGAGTCCCGGGTTTTCGAAATAATCAGGCAAATATGCGAGATAGTCGTTTACTTCAGGAAATACAAATTCTTCCATTGAAGTGGATACGAGTTCGTGAAAGAAAATATCGGAATAACGAAGAATGTAATTTCCCATTTGAATTGCGTGATGAAATTCGTGTGCTGCCGTCACCTTTGCGGCAGGAAGTCCGGTTGTATAGAATCCTGCAAAATCATTGTCTATTTTTATATATGACGAATATTGCTCGAGAAAGGGTGAGACCTTTGTTTCTGGGATCGTCTCACCGTAGTAGTATTGAAATGCAACAATGTAAACATCATAGAGGCTGTCACCTCCGGCTGTATCGTCAGAGGGAGGTGCAGGATACTTCAGAAATGTAACTTCGAACTGATATGCGGAATCGAGAGCGAGAGCAAGACTGTCAACAGAATATGCAGGCTTTTGAAACCCCGATTTATCGTAATGAATCCGAAAAAGTTTTTTGGGAGACACGATACTTGTATCCAACACAGGTCGGGCTGTAATATCTTTAAATAAAGATTTTTGTTCAGGGTTTAACTCATTTTGGTAGAAAACCAGAGGAGAAAGTGATGGAAGCCCACATTTGTGGTTCTTCGCCGACAGGGGTAGTGATACCTGTTGAGTGGTTCGAAGATCTGTGAATACATTAAAAACAGAATCAAGATCGGGTTTATCCTGAGAGAAAATCAGGAAGGGAGATAAAATAATTATTAAAAAAGTATTCCGCATGAATGTTGTTTTGATCCTGCCTGTGAAGACCCGGTCATTTTATCCGGTTACGGAGGCGCTGTTCCCGTCTGTTTCCTGCCTGCTCAAACCGGCGAATTTCCTCTTCAGTTTCAGGGATTACTTTTGGTGCGGGTACGGGGTTGCCATCCTTGTCGATACTTACAAAGGTAAGATATGCACTGTTTGTATGTGCCCTGTTACCCGAATAAAACGATTCGGAGTGGATTTTTACACCCACCTCAAGCGAAGTATTAAATACTCTGTTTACCGATGCCTGAAGTGTAACCACTTCCCCGAGTTTGATTGGGTGGTGAAAATCAATTTTATCAACAGATGCCGTTACGCAGACTGCCTGGGCATGTTTCGCGGCGCAAAGGGCGGCACAAATGTCGATCCAAAGCATCAACTGCCCGCCCAAAAGATGTGAGTGGGGGTTGGTGTGGTTTGGGAGCACCAGCTCGGTCATTACGACCTGGGAGATTTTTACCGGTTTATCCATTCTATTGAGCCGAGAGTTGTGGCATCTTGAGGAGATCTGCCCTTATCGATTCAACATTCCGCGTGTTCGGATCACCTTTGTATCTGGCGAGGAAGAGTTCTGTTTCCTTTAGCGCTTCTTTATATCTTTTTCTGTCGACAAGGAGTGTAATCTTGTTGTATGAAGCTTCACCGCAGTATTTTGAATCGTGATATTTCTCGGTAAGGAATCCGTAGTATTCTATCGCAGCTCCATACATTCCCATTTTTTCATAGGTAACTGCGTTCGAAAAGACCTTCTGTGCGAGTTTATCGTTCATTTCGGCAATTTTTCTTTCAGCTTCCTCTACCTTTGGGTCAGTCGGGAAAAAGTTGATAAAAGCCTGAAATTCTTCGATTGCCTTCTCAGAGTACTTTTGGTCGAGGGCATAATTGGGCGACAATTCATAATAACAGTCGGCAAGCATAAATTGTGCATCTTTGATATACTTGCTGGCGCGCATAGTGTTGATCAGTTTGCTGAACTCGTAGGCGCCCATCAGGTATTCACTTCTCTTAAAACGGGACATCGCAAGGAAATACTGTGCATCTGCTGCAACTGTACTGCCGGGATATTGTATCAGTATACCTTCAAATTCGGTTATTGCCTCAAGATATGACTCATCTTCGTACAAAGACAGTGCATACTTGAATCTCTCTTCGGGTGACATGGCAGAACGGTCGACATCAAGTGAGCAGCCTGCCAGGAAGATCACAGCCAAAAGTGCCGGAAATAATACTTTTTTCATCTCTAATTATTTTTTTGAGCAATTTGCAAATTTAACAAATAAAGCCAAGGTGGGAAAGGGATTAATTTAGCTATGAATTCTCCCCCCGACAGAAGGAAGAAACTCCAATTCCATATTTTCCATTTTGGCTTTAAAGTAAAATATAAATATTTATATTTTCCATTTTGGCTTTAAAGTAAAATATAAACTGTAAATATCCTCTTTTTTCACCATGACAGACCGCGTGAAGCCGTCAAATGTGAATGCGTGGTGCCCGGGCGAGCCGAAAAAAGTTCTGCAGACCATAGCGGGACGAAGCAGCGGGGGTGGTTTTCCGGACGCCTTTATATCCATTATAAGCGACATGTTTGGGCAAAAGAGGAAAAAACCTCAAACCCGAATGATTTTTGTTACCATGCCACCTGCAAGATTAAAAAAAAGCACTGTTTGAAGTAAGATAAAACTGCCAAAAATTGCGGGAAATTTTGTATTTTTGACATTCGGAAAAACAGGAAATCATAATGCAATTTACCATTAACAGTATAGCTTTTGACAAGCTGATAACAAAAGTCCTCCCGGCTGTGCCACTGCGTACCCCGATGCCTATTCTCGAGAACATCCTTGTGGAATTTGGGGATGGCGAACTCACCCTTACTGCCAATGATCATGAAGTTGCGATCAGTGTAAAAGATCTGGTTACATGCGACGGTTCGGCAAGATTCATCGTGAAAGGAAAACTCCTGAGCGATTTTGTGAAATCACTCGGTGACACGCTGATCAGAGTGGTGATTGAGGAACAAAAAATTGTGATGCAAACAGATTTGGGCCATTACAACTTCAATTACTCCTCCCCCGACAATTTCCCCGGATTTAAGGACATTGAAACCGAAAACAGCCTTGAAATAGACGCAAAGCTCCTCAAAAAAGCACTTCAGGCTGCCTCCTTCGCTGTATCCAAGGATTCAGCAAGGGTTTCCATGACGGGTGTGCTAATCGACATGAAAGAGGATGGTACTCATTTTGTTGCCACCGATGCCCACAAACTTGTCAGATTTTCGGCACTCAATTTGAAGCATGATGATCCCGTGGCTATAGTTGTACCGGGTAAAACTGTTAATATCCTTGTAAAACTTCTCGAAGACGGGGTTGTTTCCCTGAAATATACAACAGGCGGCATGTATTTTGAATCCGGAACCACAAGGCTTGTTTCCAGACTGATCGAACATAAATTTCCGGAATACAGCGCCGTAATTCCTGCTGACAGTCCGAATAAACTTTCAATCAGCAAAGCGCCCTTTATCTCCGCCACAAGAAGGATGGTGCTTCTCAGCAACAAAAACTTCCAGCTTGTAAAAGTTACTCTCGACAAAGAGAGCATACAAATGAATACAGAGGATCAGGAGAGCGGTTCGAGGGCTGACGAGTCGATTCCGGCAAATTATATTGGTGAAAATTTTACCATTGGCTTCAAAACCGAATCCCTGCTTGAAATTTTGAATAATCTAAACTGTGATGATCTCGTGGTCGAGTTGGTATCCCCGTCAAAAGCAGCAATATTCAAGCCGCTTAAACAGGATGAAAATGAGGATCTGCTGATGCTCCTCATGCCGACGCGTCTGAACACAATATGATATTAAAGTCACTGGAACTTAAGAATTTCCGGTTGCATAAAGATTCGCATTTTGATTTTTCTCCGGGGCTAAACTTCCTGGTTGGTGGTAACGGTAAAGGTAAAACAACCATTCTTGAGGCTGTGTACCTCATATGTACCACAAAAAGTTTCAGATCGAGTCCCGATACTGAGATGATAAATTTTGACTCGGATGTTTACGAAATCGTCTCATCCATCGAGAGCTTCACTTCTCATAAAGTGAGGATAAGGTATGGAAGAGAAGAGAATAAAAGAGTATATTTTAAGGACGGGAAGCAGTTAAACCGTGCCGCAGATGTGATTGGCAAATTTCCGGTCGTGGTACTGACTCCGGCAGATCTCGACCTTACCCACGGGTATCCCGCTGACAGAAGAAAATTTGTCGATTCGGTTATTTCGCAGTCAAGTGAAGTGTATCTTGATACACTACTCGACTACAACAGAACATTAAAACAAAGGTCATCTCTCTTAAATAAATTGAAAGAGTTCAGGTCGAAAACCCTCTTTGATCAACTGGAAGCCTGGGATGAAAAACTGGTTAATTCAGGCGTCCAACTCATCGTGATGAGACGAAAGTTCATCAGCGAATTCAAGGACTACCTCTCCGAATCATACTCTCACATCATGAACAACCAAGAGATTCCGGCAATCGAATACGATTCTTTTGCCGCGGATGATGCCGGCATTCAGAGTGTGTTTCACAAGGCGATCCTTGCGAACAGAGAGAATGAAATAAGGCGGGGGACAAACCTTACGGGTCCTCACAAGGATGATTTTGTTTTCAGTATAAACGGAAATTCCGTAAGGACTTTCGGATCACAGGGGCAGCACAAGACATTTCAGGTGGCTTTGAAGTTCGCACAGTTCTTTTTCCTGAAGAAGATTTTGAAGAACACCCCTTTTTTCCTGTTGGATGATGTTTTTGGTGAGCTTGACAAGGCAAGATCGATCGCAATCAGCGACTACTTAAAGGAAGTGGGGCAGGCATTTATAACATTGACCGACTTCTCAAACTACGGGTTTTTAAAAAAGGATGAGAACGATTCAACAATTTTTGTTAATCCCTGACAGGTACAATTGATGATTGGTTTTCAACCTTGTAAAATTTCAGGCTAAGGAATGGCAAAAAAAATCGTCACTTCGGTCGGTGAGGTTATGGCAAACGACCCCGCATTTCACAAAGTGAGAGAGATTCTCGAGAAAGAGGAAATTTACGAACACTTTTTCCTCATCTTCCCCGAGCTTGCAGGTCATGTTCTCCCTGACAAATATGACAACGGAATATTAAGAATCAAGGTTGACAATCCTTCGTTAAAGAACGAACTGAAGTTCAACGAGGAATTGCTTATTAATAAAATGAACACTTACTTTAAAAGTGAAAAGATTAAACAAATAAAGTTTTCAAGATAAAAACGGATTAGAACAATCAGATGAATGAAAAAAACGGTATTCCTAACGGAAACGGGAGTGATTACAGTGCATCGAGTATCAATGTCCTAAAAGGACTCGAGGCTGTAAGAAAACGACCCGCAATGTATATCGGTGATGTCGGTGTAAGAGGTCTTCACCACCTGATTAATGAGGTAGTGGACAACAGTATTGATGAGGCTCTTGCCGGATATTGCGACCAGATAAGAGTTACCATTAATCAGGACAGCAGTGTGACCGTGGAAGACAACGGTCGCGGTATCCCGGTTGATATTCACGAGGAAGAGCAGAAATCGGCTCTCGAAGTGGTGATGACTGTACTTCATGCAGGCGGAAAATTTGACAAAAATTCATACAAGGTTTCCGGTGGTCTCCATGGTGTTGGTGTTTCGGTTGTGAACGCACTTTCAAGATGGTTGAGAGTGGAAGTGAAGAGAGACAGAAAAGTTTACTTCATGGAATTTAAAAGAGGTGAGATGACAACGCCTCTGAAGGTGATCGGAAAACTTAAAACAGATGAAACGGGCACCAAAGTCACTTTCATGGCTGATGATGAGATATTCAAAACCACTACTTTTAAGTATGATACGGTAGCTTCCCGTATGCGTGAGCTTGCATATCTTAACAAAAATGTGAGCATCGCAATAAAAGATACCCGTGAAGGGCTTGAGGAAGAGGATATTTTCCACTTCAAAGGAGGATTGGTTGAATTCGTCGCTTACATGGATGAAGGAAGAAAACCCCTCCATAAAACTGTTTATATCGAAGGTGAAAGAGAAAACACCCCGGTTGAGGTTGCGTTCCACTACAACGAGGAATTTTCTGAAAACATTTTCTCCTATGTAAACAACATCAATACACACGAAGGTGGTACCCATCTTGTTGGTTTCAAAGCTGCTCTTACCAGAACATTGAATGCCTATGCAGCAAAAAACAACCTGCTTAAAAATTCGAAAATCAATCTTTCTGGAGATGACTTCCGCGAGGGACTGACCGCGATCATCTCAGTAAAAGTGATGGAACCACAGTTTGAAGGACAGACCAAGACAAAACTTGGCAACAGTGAAACAAAATCTGCCGTTGAAACCCTTGTGAATGAGAAACTTGCCGAATTCCTGGAAGAGAATCCGGGTGTTGGGAAAAAGATCATTGAAAAAAGTCTCAGAGCTGCCGAAGCAAGAGAAGCTGCCCGCAAAGCGCGTGATCTCGCAAGAAGAAAAAACGCTCTCGACAGTTTCGATCTCCCCGGCAAACTTGCCGACTGCTCGATAACCGACCCCGAACACTGCGAAATCTACATCGTTGAGGGTGATTCCGCGGGTGGATCTGCCAAACAGGGACGCGACAGAAGGTTTCAGGCGATACTTCCGCTTAAAGGTAAAATCCTCAATGTGGAAAAGGCAAAACTTCACAAAATCCTTGAAAACAACGAAATTCAGGCAATTATTGCTGCCATGGGTTGCGGAATCGATACCGAATTCGATCTCGCCAAGCTTCGTTACGGCAAACTTATTCTCATGACCGATGCCGATGTGGACGGAAGTCATATCCGGACACTTCTCCTTACCTTCCTCTACAGATACATGAAAGATCTGATCATTACGGGCAAGGTTTACATCGCTCAACCCCCTCTTTACAAAGTGAAAAAAGGGAAAGAGGAATTTTACGCTTTCGATGACAAGGAAAGAGATGAAATTCTGAAGAGAATAAGAGCCGGTCAGAAAAAAGCCACTGCCGTGGAAGCCGATGGAACCGAAGAATATGATGACGAAGGAAACATCAAAGGTGTGGTTATTTCCCGATACAAAGGTCTTGGTGAAATGAACCCGAGCCAGTTGTGGGAAACCACCATGAACCCCGAAACGAGAACCATTCTTCAGGTTAACCTTGAATCTGCTGCAGATGCCAACAGACTCTTCGAGGTTCTCATGGGCGACAGCGTTGAACCAAGAAGACTGTTCATCGAAAAAAATGCAAAATATGTAAGAAATTTAGATATATAAAGAAGAGTTTAAATCAATATGTCAAATATGTTTGATAAAATCATTCCTGTTTCACTTGAAGAAGAGTTAAAATCTTCTTACATCGATTATTCGATGTCGGTAATTGTTTCAAGAGCGTTACCCGATGTCCGCGATGGTCTGAAACCTGTTCATAGAAGAGTGTTGTTTGGTATGCACGATCTGGGCTACTACTACAACAGACCCTTCAAGAAATCTGCCAGAATCGTGGGTGAAGTGCTTGGAAAGTATCACCCGCACGGTGATTCCTCCGTTTACGATGCGATGGTGCGTATGGTCCAGGAATTCTCTCTCCGCTACCCGCTTGTGATGGGTCAGGGTAACTTCGGATCAGTAGATGGTGACTCCGCAGCAGCGATGAGGTATACCGAGGCAAGACTTGCGAAAATCTCAGATGAAATGCTTCGCGATCTCGACAAAAACACGGTAAACTTCGTCCCCAACTTCGATGATTCACTTCAGGAGCCATCGGTTCTCCCCTCGTATCTGCCCAACCTTTTGATCAACGGTTCGAGTGGTATTGCTGTGGGTATGGCTACAAACATCCCGCCGCACAACCTGACAGAAACGATTAACGGGCTTGTTGCCATGATCGACAATCCCGCAATTGATATCGATGGACTGATGCAGCATGTCTCAGCCCCCGATTTCCCGACTGGCGGAATTATCTACGGGTATTCAGAAGTGAAAAGTGCCTACCACACGGGCAGAGGAAAGCTTATCGTTCGCGCAAAAGTGAATACTGAAACGCAGAAAAACGGCAGAATTCACATTATTGTTACCGAACTTCCCTACCAGGTTAATAAAGCAGCTCTTATCGAAAGAATTGCTCAACAGGTTAAGGAGGGGAAACTGCAGCACATCTCGAATCTAAGGGATGAATCCGACAGGGACGGTATGCGTGTGGTTATCGAATTGAAAAAAGATGCTCAGCCTGCTGTAGTGCTCAACCAGCTCTACAAACATACCCAGATGCAGGTAACCTTTGGTGTAATCATGCTCGCACTTGTGAACGGAGCTCCAAAGGTACTCAACCTTAAAGAGATGATGCACCATTTCCTGCTCCACAGAATGGATGTTCTCATTCGCAGAACCCGTTTCGAACTCGATGCGGCAGAGCGAAGGGCACATATTCTTGAAGGCTACATCATTGCCCTCGATAATATCGATGAGGTAATTGCGGTTATTAAGGCTTCGAAAGATACCGAAACTGCAAAGAAAAACCTGATGGAACGCTTCAAACTTTCAGAAATTCAGGCAAAAGCGATACTCGATATGAGATTGCAAAGACTGACCGGTCTCGAAAGAAAGAAAATTGAGCAGGAATATAAAGAGCTTATCAAACTGATTGAAAAACTCAGAGGGATCCTCGAAAGTGAAGAGAAGAGAAATCTGATCATTAAAGAGGAACTCATAGCTCTTCGCGACAAATTCGGTGACGAAAGAAGAACCGAGATCATCTACGACTACGAAAACTTCTCACTCGAAGATATGATTGCTGAAGAGGATGTGGTGGTTACCATATCCCACAGAGGCTTCATCAAGAGATTCCCTGCCAGCGGCTACAGAAAACAGAAACGCGGCGGAAGAGGTGTAACAGGTGCAGGAACAAAAGAAGGTGATTTCGTGGAGACAATGTTTGTTGCCTCGACACACCATTACATTATGTTCTTCACCGACAAGGGTCGCTGTTACTGGCTTAAAGTACACGAAGTTCCCGATGTCGGAAGATCCGCACTCGGAAGGTCGATCCTCAATCTGATTGAGAAAACACCCGACGAGCAGATCACAGCTTTTGTTACCGTAAAAGAGTTCAAGGATGATCAGTACCTGATAATGGCAACCAAAAACGGCATCATCAAGAAAACTGTCCTCTCTGCCTACGGAAATGTAAGACGGGGTGGAATTATCGCCCTGAATCTGAACGAAGGTGATTCCCTCATCAGTGCCAAACTTTGTGAAGCCGGTGACAATATCATTATCGGTACACACGATGGTATAGCAATCCGTTTCGACGAGAGTGCTGTTCGTGACATGGGTAGAGCTGCAACAGGTGTTATCGGTATCAGACTCGAGAAAGGCGACTTCGTGATCGGTTCTCTCGTTATCAAAAGAACAAGTACCGTAATGGTGGTTACTGACAAAGGTTATGGAAAACGGTCGGATGTGAACGATTATCGCGTTACCAACCGTGGCGGAAAGGGTATCATTACCGTGAAAACCACCGAAAAAACGGGTAAACTGATGTCGATCATGGAACTCAACGACAACGATGAACTTATTTGCATCACTTCAGGCGGCATGGTCATTAAAATGGCTGCGAAAGATATCCGCACCATGGGAAGAAACACCCAGGGCGTAAGAATCATCAACCTGAAGGATAATGATTCGATTACCGACATCGCAAAAGTCGTACCGGACGACGATGATACTGCAACCGATACCGCAGAAACGGAAGAAACACTCCTTTAATGCAGTAATGCAGGTAATCCAATAATGCAGTAATGTTTTAAGCCTCTTCAGAAATGGAGGGGCTTTTTTAATGCAGTAATGAAGAGAATCCAATAATGCAGTAATTAAAAACACTCGGTAACAATTGCAATACCCGCTTTTATTTCGAAGCCACCGAAGGAGCCGGTGGTCTCTCTCAAGTGACGGTAATATGTGGAAGTGCCTTCGTAGAGAGGCCTGAAGTCAAGACCAAAGGCGTCAATATTGTAGGATGGTTTTACATAGAGATAGACTGACCCCGTCAGATTGAGAAGGAAACTCATTCCAATCGAAAAATTTGTTGAAGTGCCAATATCCCCCTTTACCTCGTTTGGTGATTTTGTGGTCTTTGTCGTAAAGGAGAGAGAAGTAATATTGGCTTCGAAGGTGGGAACGATCACAGCAAAACTCCCTTCCAATATCGAAAAGAGATAGCCACTCGAGATATTAAAGGTGTTGCCGGTCAGGTCAATCGATCTGCCGTAATCTCCATCAGTGGCGAAAAGCGGATCAATCTCAGAGTTCATTGATCCGGTATGGTGTGCGTAAAAAAACTCCACAACAACACCATCAACGCCGAAACCACCTCCCAGAAAATATCCGGAAAGCATTTGGGGTGGTTTCATCAGGGTTGAATGAATCGAAGTCCTGTCAGAATTGAAACGATATGCGAAATTCTCGAGCCCGGAGGAATTTACTGAATAAAAATCAGGTCCTCCCGTCAACCAGGCAGCAAAGGGAGCGTCAATGCTCCCGTAATACTGCGAATAAGCAGGTGAAACGAACAAAAGGAAGCATAAAAGTCTGTAAAATTTGAGCATATCGTTATCTCATTAAATGGAATTAATGGTTTAAATCGATATACTCTGCGATTTCAAAAAAGTTTCCTTTTCTCCGTTTCACACTTGACGCATCACAAAACTGACTGAATGTAATACAGGGTACCGTTGAATACGACCATCAGGTCAACCCTGAAGCAGGGACCCTGAATCGGGCTTATTTTTTCAGAGAAGCCATATCAATGACAAACCGGTACTTTACATCACCCCGTTCGAGCCGTTCAAATGCCCCGGCAACATCCTGAATTTGAATCATTTCGATATCCGCTGTGATGTTGTGTTTTGCACAGAAATCGAGCACTTCCTGGGTTTCAGTGATTCCTCCTATGCTCGATCCCGAAAAGCTGCGTCGTCCCATCACCACACTGAAAGCATGTATCTCCAGGGGTTCAGCAGGAAGTCCGACCATGACAACACTTCCGTCCAGTTTCAACAGGTTGAGGTAGGTGTTCACATCATGTTTTGCCGATACCGTATCGAGAATGAGATTGAGTTTTCCGGCATATTTTCTCATCTCAGCCGCATCAGTGGACAAAACTGCGTTGTCTGCACCAAGTCTTTTTGCATCCTCAATCTTCGATGAAGAAGTCGTAAACACAGTTACTTCGGCGCCCATCGCCTTTGCAATCTTAATGGCAAGATGTCCCAAACCGCCCATTCCAAGAATACCGACCTTCTTTCCCGGTCCGGTATGCCAGTGTTTCAGCGGTGAATAAACCGTAATTCCGGCGCAGAGAAGTGGTGCTGCTGATGCCGGATCGAGATTTTCAGGTACACGAAGTACATAGTTTTCGTCACAGACATAACTCTCGGAAAATCCGCCGTATGTCATCAATCCCGTATGCCTGTCAGGGCTGTTATAGGAATAAATCACACCCTCAGCACAGAACTGCTCCAGGTCTTCCTCACAATATTCACATTTTCCGCAGGAGTCAGCTATGCATCCAATGGCAGCAAGTTCACCTGCTCTGAATTTTGTCACTTCCGCCCCAACCCGGGTTACCTTTCCGATTATCTCATGACCCGGAACGACAGGAAATGTGGTGAATCCCCATTCATTCCTGATTTGATGCAGATCAGAGTGGCAGATGCCACAATAAAGAATATCCAGTTCAACATCGTGCGGCAGCAATTCCCGCCGCTTAATTACCATCTCATGAAGAGGGGTTTCATGCGTCTCTGTACCGTAGGCTTTTACATTTTTTGTAGTCATAATATTATCCGGCTTAAATGTGATTAAAATCTTCAATACAAACATAATGAAGTTGAGGAGATCAGACTGTACACAAAAATGGTGGCACAAATTCCTGTTATTGCTCTGTCTTTTGTTGTCTTGTGAATATTTTACCGATATTTCTTTAGTTTGACCGGGTTTTGTATTTTACAATTAACTAATTGAGATTTACCATGAGACAGATACTTTTTTTTGTAATCTTTATCCTGTTTGCATATCCCCTGGCTTCGCAGGAAAACGAGCTAAAAGCCGGTCCTACTCAATATAAAGGCGGCAACCCCGACTTCTACATCTTCCCCGGAAGGGCTGCCCTGATAGTTTACTCTTCTCTCGATAATCTGAAATTCAAATGCACGACTGATACCATAATTGGTCCCGTTTTTGAAGCAGCCGAAAAAAGGTACATCGTAATATTCGATACTCACGATCAGGTAATCGAGGTTTCTGCTCCGGGATTCAAACCCGTTCTGATAAATATACCATCACTTCAACCCTCGGATGTTTTGCCGTATTCAATTGAGCCAAAACTTGCTGAAAATGATCCCGGAATAATTGAAGTGACATTTACCATTTCACCACCTGATGCCGAACTGTTTGTGGATTTCAAGAAAACGGATCATCATCTTCCTGTTAAATTGAGTCCGGGAAATCACAAAATTAAAATCACTAAAGAGGGAAAGACGCCCTTGAAACAGGAAATTTTTGTGGACAAGGAGCACAAAACATTTACCGTCACACTCGAGTAGAAATATGGTGTCCGGATACGGACTGAGGTAGAACTCCAGAACCTCAGAATTTCGGAGAAACTGAGATTCCGGTGTTCGACAATATTGAAAACTAAAAGAAGACAGATCAATGACCTGTAGATACAGTTTATTAAGTTGTGCTATTTTTACGATCGTTTTGGTACAAACCATAAAATCACAGGTACCAGACGGGATACTTTTCGGGAAAAATTTTGCACAAAACAGCTTTTGGAATATATCTGAACCCGATG
The DNA here is from genome assembly GCA_020161395.1 of Bacteroidota bacterium. Classification (NCBI taxonomy): domain Bacteria; kingdom Pseudomonadati; phylum Bacteroidota; species Bacteroidota bacterium. The sequence goes on along the minus strand of JAIUOE010000009.1, from coordinate 46,882 downwards.
AAAGAAATATTGACTGGGAGAAACTACTCTCACATGGTATCCATAATATCTGGGAGGCAGAAGGAGGAAGCGGGAGTATTTATTCCGGCACTGTCAGAATGAACCGTGACTCCAATTACACAACTGTCATAAGCGATCAATCGGGGAGTTATGTCAAAACCAAATTAGCGGAAAGATTTCTGACCGACACAAGCTGCAACAAAACCCGTCAGGAGATCACACTCGTTGAAGGTCCATTTATTTATCAGGAAAGGGATTACAGATTTACAAACCTGCCTGGACTTCCAAATTCAATGCTGATACAATATCTGGCATATTTTAAGTTAAAGAGTGGGGGAAGGCCTGATTCGAACACCACGGTTTGTTCATTACGGGTGAATCTGAACCTGACAGATATATCAGGGAATAAAACAACCGTCATGTTGGCGGGAAAGGAAGTAAAACGGGATGATTTGTCCGATGAGTATTTTACGCTGATCATTCTTCCATACGATTTGCGAATAATAAGCAGTTTCAATAACAGTTCATCCTCTAAAATCGATCCGCAGAGCATAAAATCGATGAATATATCGTATGCAGTTGTACTTCCTGAATGTATCAGCACAGAAAACCACGGAGAACTATACATCGATAATATTGAAGTGATGGATGAGTTAATCTGGTATGTTTATGGCAGAGACAAGGAAAGAATACTGGAACGCTTCTCGATGAAGAACAGCCAAATGCTCAGTAAGACGAACAGCCATATAAAGACAGGATACCTCAACAAAAAAGATGAGATTGCTGAGAAGGGTCACTCCGGACGGACTCCACATTCAGGGAGCGGTCGGGCTGTTGTTCCAACCATCCGCTATGTGAAGGCGGGTAACCCCACGCCTGTGTATCCATACACAAGCTGGGCAACGGCATCTGACAGCATACAGAAAGTTGTTGACATGTGTGAGAGTGGAGATACGATACTGATTGGAACGGGTATTTACAGGGAGCAGGTTGTATCAGAACATCCGGGAAGAGACCTTGCGATAATCGGTATCGATGTTGACAGTTGTGTTGTGGATCTGAGCGGGTTTGACCTTTTTTTATCATGTACAGGGTTTGAGATTCAAGATAACTTAATACTAGAAAACATGTCAATAAAAACATACAATTTTAATACTTGGCATATTGGAGTTTGGTTAAAGGGATCAGTTTCATCCGAAATAAGAACAATTATAAAAAATAATAAATTTATTGGTGGCTTTCAATTTGCATTCTCTATTTGGAGTGGTGATGGTGAAGTCTGCAATAATTATATCCAACGCCCACAGGTCGGAATTGAAAATAAGTTCCGTCCTGGTTCCAGAGAATTATTTATTAGAAAAAATATCGTATTAAACTCACAGCTCAAAGGGATTGTGTCAAGCTACGGGAGAATTGTTGACAATATGATTCTAAAAAGTAAAATTGATGCATTTGAGTTTAATGTGATTGGTGGTTCAGTTGCTCAGTTAAACAATAATCTTTTAGATAATGGAAAAAATGGAATCTTTGCGGTGAAAAGCAGAATCATAAACAATATTATTTCTAATATGGTGAATTGTGCTGCCTCGTACGGTGGTAATGATCAGTTCAATTTTGTAAATAATATTATCGATTCCTGGGGCACTATCTTCGATCTTTCAAATTCAGGAGTAGTCTCGGGCAACATCAGTTACAACAACTTCTACGGCAACGGCACAATTTCCAATGACATTTCAAAACTTGATCCCGATACTCTGATCTACACTTCGTGTGACCCGATGTATGAAGGCACCGACAGTAGCAACTACCGTCTTCAGATGTACTCCCCCCTCATTGATGCCGGTGACCCGACCATCCTTGATGTTGACGGAACCAGAAGTGACATCGGAAGGTATGGCGGTCCCTACGGTCAGAGATACGAATATCTTGATCTTGCACCCAAAAAACCGAGGTTTACTCTTGTTACCTCACCCCCTTTACCCTCCCGTGGGGATGCCTCCGGCACTCTCCTGAAAGGCGAGGGGAGGATGGAGATTCACTGGCGGGGAGGTACAGAGGCGGATTTCAATTCATTCTCACTTCACAGGGGTAGAGACCCGTATTTCATCCCGGGAGAATTAAACAGAATATATACAGGCAGAGACACAATGTTTACCGATTCACTCTCAGACCCGACAGGAAACTATACATACAAAATCACAGCGAAGGATAACCAGGGACTCGTAAGCAAATGGGACAGTGTAACGGTGGTACTGACCGATATTGCAGAAGGAGGGGAACTTTCACCCAAGGGAGTGGTACTCTACCAAAACTATCCCAACCCTTTTAATCCATCGACAACGATAAGATTCAGGCTTGAAGAACCGGGAGAGGTGATACTGAGGGTTTATGATGTAAGCGGAGCGATAGTGGCAGTATTGAACAACGGCTGGCTACCTGCAGGAGAGCATGAGAGGGACTTCACCCCGGGAAAGACAGGAACGATGAATGACATGGCATCGGGAGTATATTTCTACAACCTCACCGTGAGGGATGCAAATCTGAAACCCGTGTTCATCCGCTCGGATAAGATGCTTTTTGTGAAGTAGAACCTCAGAACTTCAGAGTGTCAGAACTTCGGAGATTCTGAGGTTCCGGAGTTCCGAGGTTCTAAAATGGGAATCTGAACCATCTCTCAAGAAATGTTGTTACAACATATATTAACACAAAATACAACCGTTTGAATAATAGTTTTTTAATCCTGTTGTAAAATGTGCGATTTTTCAGACTTCAATTTTTAGAATTTCCGGAAAAAAATGAAAAACCTCAGGTCGCTGAAGAAATATTTTGCCCGCTATAAAACAGCTCTGTTTGCGGGGATTTTCTTTATCATCGTATCAAACCTCTTCACGGTGTATGTCCCGATTATAATAAAGGACTCGTTGAATGACCTTCAAAACGGACTTGCACACGAAAAATTATTGAAGTATGCCCTGCTTATAGTGGGTTCCACTCTCATTGCGGGTATTTTCCGGTTTATGATCCGGCAGACCATCATCGTGATATCCCGAAAGATTGAATACGATCTTCGTCAGGATTTTTGGGAACACATCCAAAACCTCTCTCTCCGCTTTTTCCAGAATCATTCCACCGGCAACATTATGGCACACGCCACCAATGACATCAGTGCCGTAAGAATGTTCATCGGTCCCGCAGTGATGTATTCCATCGATACAGGCATAAGGATGATCATAGTTGTCTCCATCATGTCGATGATAAGTCTTGAAGTGACTCTTTGGAGCCTTATTCCGCTCCCGATCCTTTCATTTCTTGTATATACCGTCGGACAGAAAGTTCATAAAAGATTTACCCTCATACAGGAGAAATTCTCTGATCTTACCACAAAAGCCCAGGAAAATTTTTCGGGTATCAGGGTTATAAAGTCTTATGTGGCGGAAGAGAGGGAAATAGAAGATTTTGACCGTTTAAGCAAAGAATATCTGACACGAAACATGCACCTGATCAAGATTCAGGCTTTGTTTCAGCCTACTCTTTTTCTGGTCACAGGTCTTTCGGTCATCGTGACCATCTGGACAGGCGGTTCTGCTGTAATCAATAAAACCCTGATGATCGGTGATGTAACTGCTCTGGTTATGTATCTTGGAATACTGATCTGGCCCATGATCGCTCTCGGATGGGTAATCAATATTATTCAGCAGGCGGAAGCAAGCATGGCGAGATTAAACAAAATGATGGCTGAGAAGATCGAGATCAAGGATGTCTCTGAAGCCGAAAGTGCTTTGAAGGACATCAAAGGGGAAATAGAATTCCGGAATGTTTCCTTTAAGTACGGGGATGATCTCCCCTGGGTTTTGCATGATCTTAACCTGAAAATGCCGGCTGGCCACTCGATCGCGTTGATGGGGAGTACAGGAAGCGGAAAGAGTACTCTTATCAATCTCATTCCCCGCCTGTTCGATGCCTCATCTGGAGATATTTTTATTGATGGTGTAAACATCAAAGACATATCACTGAAGACACTTCGCCGTTCCATCGGATTTGTGCCGCAGGAGGCTTTCCTCTTCTCTGATACCATAAGGAACAACATCTGTTACGGGAAGGATGATGCCTCGGAGCAGGAATTGATGCAAAAAGCTGAAATTGCCCAGTTCTCCAAGGATGTGCTGCAGTTCCCCGAAGGTTTCGATACCATGGTTGGCGAGAGGGGAATAACCCTTTCCGGTGGTCAAAAACAAAGAGCATCCCTCACCAGAGCCCTTATGATTGAACCAAAAATTTTAATACTCGATGATTCCTTCTCTGCCGTTGATACCCACACCGAGGAGGAAATTCTTCAGGGACTCCGCGGATTCATGAAAGAGAGAACCACCATAATGGTAAGTCACAGGGTTTCAACTGTGAAAGACGCCGACAAAATCGTGGTTCTCGACAAGGGAAGAATTATTGAAGAAGGTACGCATGAAGAGTTGCTGCAGTTGAACGGACTCTATGCCGGTATCTACTCGAGACAATTACTTGAACAGGAAATCGAAGAAATATAAGGAATATTGCCATGTCACAGATAAAAATTGCGTTTTTTGAGATCGACGGTGATGAGAAAAAATATATCAAGAGAAAATTTGACAAAAACTTCATTCTCGAATTTTACAAAGAGCCTCTTACAGTCAACAACTGGGAAAAGGCGAACGATGCGGATGTTGTCTCGGTTTTTATCTATTCAAAACTGACTGAACAGGTACTGCACAACCTCCCCTCCCTGAAACTTATTTCCACCCGCAGCACGGGATTCAATCATGTCAATCTGGATGCGGCACAAAAGCGGAACATCTCGGTTTGTAATGTCCCCTACTATGGCGAAAACACGGTAGCGGAACATACTTTTGCCCTCATTCTGGCTCTTTCAAGGAATCTGCACAAGGCTTATGTCCGCTCTATTCAGGGGAATTTTTCCCTTCAGGGTCTGAGAGGTTTCGATCTGAAAGATAAGACGATCGGCATAATCGGCGCAGGAAGCATCGGAACTCATGTTATTAAAATGGCAAAGGGATTCGGAATGAACATCCTCGTTTTCGATCCTGTGCAGAATCACATTTTTGAAGAGATACTCGAATTTAAATATGCCACTCTCGAAGAGTTGCTCTCGAAATCCGATATAATTTCCCTTCACTGTCCATACAATGAAAACACCCACTACCTTTTAAATATGGAAAACATCGGTCTGGTAAAAAAAGGTGCTCTGTTTATAAACACCGCAAGAGCCGGATTGATAGAACCCTCAGCCCTTTATTATGCAATCGACAACGGCATATTCAGTGGTGCAGGACTCGATGTGTTCGAGGGTGAGGACCTCGCAGGTGAAGAAAATCAGATGCTCTCAAAAAATGTTTCTCCCGAACAGATGGAAGCAATTCTAAAAAGGAACATCCTTCTTAGAAGGGAAAATGTGATTATTACACCACATATTGCATTTGACTCAATTGAAGCTGTAGAAAGAATTCTGGAGACAACAGTTTCCAATATTAAAAGTTTCTTTAACGGCGATAAATACTACAAGATTATATAGAGATAAAATGGCGAAGAAGATAAATTCCGAAGATGAAGTATTAGGTAAAGCGTACGACTCGAAGCTGATGAAACGGCTTCTCGGTTTTGTGAAGCCCTACAAAAAATATGTGGTAATTGCGATACTTCTGAATGTGCTGGTTGCCGGTTTGGGACCTTTGAGGCCCTACCTGACAAAAATAGCCATTGATGACAAGATTTTCAACAGTGATTTTAACGGCTTGCTCCTCATTGCCCTGGCTTTGTTCGGAGCTCTGGCTACGCAGTCTGTCATACAGTATTTCCTCACTTACTACACACAACTGCTCGGTCAGAAGACAATTCTTGACCTAAGGAAGAAACTTTTTCGCCATACTCAAAAACTCTCCGTCAGTTTTTTCGACAGGACACCTATCGGCAGACTTGTAACCAGAGTAACGAATGATGTGGAATCGCTAAACGAACTCTTCTCCTCGGGTATCGTAATGGTCTTCAGTGATGTCTTTATCATTTTATGGATTCTCGGTTTTATGTTCTTCATCAACTGGGAACTGGCGCTGATAACCCTTTCAGTCCTTCCCCTGCTGATATACGGAACCTTCCTTTTCAGAAAGAAGGTGAGGGAGTCATACAGGGATATCAGGATGTATCTAGCACGACTGAACTCGTATCTGCAGGAGCATATTACCGGTATGGGTATTGTTCGCCTCTTCAACAAGGAAAAAGAGGAAGCTATAAAGTTTGCCGGGATAAACGGTGATCACAGGGATGAAAACATTAAATCGGTCTTCTATTATGCGGTTTTTTTCCCGGGTGTCGAGTTAATTTCCTCTGCCGCAGTTGCATTGATAATCTGGTACGGTGGTGGTGATGTAATTCAGAACAACATCTCTCTTGGTGTTCTTTTCGCTTTCATTCAATATACAGAAATGTTTTTCAGACCGATCAGAGACCTCTCCGAGAAGTATAACATCATGCAGACCGCGATGGCTTCCTCCGAAAGAATTTTCGGATTGCTCGATGACGAGTCATTTATTAAGAATCCTGAAAATCCAAAACCGTTGGATGAGGTGAAGGGAAAAATTGAGTTTGAACGGGTCCACTTCGCTTACAACGACGATAACTACATACTTAAGGATATCTCATTTTCGATAAATCCCGGTGAAACCATTGCAATTGTAGGAGCAACGGGTGCCGGCAAAACGAGTATCATCAATATTCTCACCCGTTTTTACGACATCAACAAAGGTAAAATAAAAATTGACGGTGTTGATATCACTCAGGTTGATAAAAGGGAGTTGAGAAGGAAGATTTCAATAGTTCTGCAGGATGTTTTCCTCTTCTTTGGCACAATAAAATCGAATATCGGCATGAACGACCCTGCAATTTCCGATGAAAAGATTATCGAGGCAGCGAAGCATGTAGGTGCCCACCGTTTTATCGAATTGCTGCCGAACAAATATGATGAGCCCGTTAAGGAACGGGGAGCAACCCTCTCTGTAGGACAGAAGCAGTTGATCTCTTTCGCCAGAGCTCTCGCTCACGATCCGAGTATCCTGATCCTCGACGAAGCCACTTCAAGTGTGGATACCGAAACCGAAAAGATGATTCAGACCGCCATCGAGACACTTCTCGAAGGAAGAACCGCCATCGTTATCGCCCATCGCCTCTCCACGATAAGAAATGCCGACAAAATTATCGTTATGCACAAAGGGGAAATCAAGGAGATGGGGAATCATGATAAACTTCTCGAAAACAAAGGTCTCTACTATAAATTGTATCAGCTTCAGTATAAAGATCAGGAGTTGTTGCTTTCAAAATAAAAGGGAAATGTGGCAACCTCAACTGCTCAAATAAAAGTCACAGAGTCACGAAGTCACAAATTTCCAATTAAGGCTGTCCGCTGTAATTATCGGTCAGCCTTTTTTTGTATTATGGCATTATAATTTCTCTTTAGGGACTATAAATTGGCAGTAAAGTAATAATACTGCCGAAATATAGATAATTTATATTCCACTCTCTTAAATTTGGAATCAATCCTGATATAAGGGGTCACCTTAAAAATTACTGATACTCAGGTCAGCCAAAAAGTTTGATGTTACTTCCCGGATCATTTTTTATCGATCCTAAAATTAGCCTTTTTCACCTTTGCTACTATTTTTCCCTGTAAATTAAACAATTATTCTGCCCTCGAAAAATCATTCTGGAACTCACTGAATTAAAAATAATTTTTCTATAATGCAATCAGGAAAAGGTATTACCTTTTACCTTTTTTTATTCGGATGTTGTTATGATGTTAAAGTGAGCGTTGGATTTTAATTTGATTCAGTGTTGCACAATTCATTGTGAGTAAAATGTATCATGGGTTCATTGTTTATAGTTCTTAAAGCCGGGCTTATTATCAACACTTGGGAAATTTTTTTGTCTTCTGCCGGGAAACTTGCCATACCTCCGTTTTGGTTTGTTAACTTTCTGTCTTCTCTTTTTATCTCCTATCCCGGTTTTACGGGTCCCCCAATTTTTCTGTACCTTCCTGAAACTTTTCATTCTAAATATCTATTTTTTGATCCATCAACACAAACTTTGTGTGAGGAAATTCTATGTCTAAACTAACAAATAACCCTTTTCAATTTGTCTCGTTTTCATTTCTGCTGCTTTTAGTTGTTTGCACAAATGAAGTTAGTGCCCAGTTCGATTCTGTTGTGCTTGTCCGCCGGGCATGGCACTGGGATCAATCAGTTGTATATCTGGGAGACCAGAACAATGATGGATATGACGATTTTGTACTTGTGGAGCAAGACAGTGCAAATGGAGAATACAAAAAATGGGGATTTGCCCATTTCTTCTTTGGAGGCGATCCACTGAGTTCTATTCCTGCATATTCGATCTTTCATCCTGCGGGTGCTTATGCTGTTACTGCCTGTGATGTAAACAGGGACAGCTACAGAGACCTTATAATTGGTCAAAAATCACATCGAGAAACTGATCATTGGTACAAAGTGTATTATGGCGGACCGGATTTTGACACAATACCGGATTTTGAATTCCAGTTCCCTGATACTTCTGCATCTTACATACTTATGATGGGACGGGAATGGCCGGCGGATATTGACGGAGATGGATGGGAAGAATTAATACTGTGTCATCAATATTACACAATCCCACCTTCAAGTGGAAATTACACAGGTACAATGTATTTTTTTAAGTCTTCTTACACAAATCCACTTCAAGAGGTTTATACATATACGCCACCAATCCAAACAGATGGATATGGGATGAGTACTGTGCAAAGCGCTTTCTCATTTATGGACATAGACGGAGACAAAAAAGGTGATCCATCATTTGTTATCAGAAACCCTAACGGAAATCCAAAAACTGCCAAGAGATTTTTATTTGGAGATTCGACTTTTACTTTCGAGTACACTTCTGATATTAAGGACGCTTACGCAGAATACGCCTCCCGCATTCATCCAGTGCCTGATATGAATGGTGACGGGAAAAGCGATATTATCACAGTAGACGCAATCGAAAATATATTTCCATATTGGTTCGGAGCAGTGCTTTTTAACGGTTCAAGACCTGTTAACACGAATGCCGTTGAAGGTTTTAACACACAAAACAATAGTTGGTCATATCTGTTTTCCCCCGGTGATGTAAATGCTGATGGATTTAACGATATAATAATTCATACATTCTACACCAGCGCGAGGCTTTACCTTGGAGGCAACCCAATTCCGGATGAAAAAGCGAGAGTCTATTCTCCCGCAGACCCGGGTTTTTATTCTTTTAATTTTGGCGGCAGAATAGGCAATGTTACGGGTGACGGAGCAGATGATATTTGCATCCTGGAGAATGCGTTTTACGATGTAAGAGCAAAACAAGGCAACACTTTTATAATAAAAGGCACAAGAAAACCCACTGACATTGGAGATGAGAAGGATTTATCCCTTCCTTCAGAAATTGAGATATTTACCTCCCCAAATCCCATAGACGGAAGCACAGATCTTAAATACATAATCCCCAAAGATGGAATTATACAAATTCAGGTATTTGACATAATGGGAAGAGAAATTTATTCGAAATCAAACTACAAAACAAGAGGTGAACACAATGAGGATATAAACTTTGGTGCCCTCAATATTTCAAGCGGCACCTATATGATAAGGGTTTCTTCTGACCTGCAGAAGGGGGCGACGACCAAAACCGTCAAAGTAATATACATTAAATAAAATAAAAGAAAATTAAAAAGATGAAACATGCAAGATTATACATTATGTTTGTGTTCATTTCGTTTTGTGCATTCTCACAGAACAGACCGGGGATAGATTACTTTCCCCACACCAGCTTTTTTGATTTTTCCGTTCAATATCTTTACCCGCCAAACTCAAAAATATAACTATGTAACAAAAGCGGGAACCTGGCAAAATCCTGCGTTTGAACAAGATACTAATAAATGATATACTGCTGTCCGGGAATTTATAAGTTCTGTTAAACCGATGGAATCTACTTTACTCAAACTCAGATGGCTGGCTGCCAAATATTGGGATGAAACTTCTGCAATTCCAAAAAGCTGGATAAGTGAAATAGAAACCTCACCTACGGGAAGTTTCCCTGTAAATCCTACAGACCCCCCGATGGTACAAACAGGATATTTTGAAGAGTATAGCCATCTTGCGGGTTATAATCCAAAATCTAAGTACATCTACATAGTGAACAGAGGATGTAAACACAGTATATGACGATATCATTACGAGATATCCGGGGAAATACCCTGCTGAATATTCCCTGTACAAAAAAGCATTGTATCAGACCGGTTCTCAAATGGATAAAAAAGGAGCAAAAATCACATTCAATAAATTGAGGACTGATTTTCCCAACTCCCTGTTCATCAAAGACCTTGTTGTAAGGCTCGCAGACACTATGGTGTTTTCCAACAAATCAGTTATTCCACTTGGACTTCCTAAACAACAATCTCAGACGACAAATTCGGAAGTTTTTGAATACAATCTTCTAAATAATTATCCTAATCCATTCAATCCTGAAACGGTTATTAAATTCTCCCTCAAGGAGAAGAGCAGCGTAATGCTAACAGTTTACAACATCACGGGTCAGAAGGTTGCAGAACTTGTATCAGGTGAAATGGAGAAAGGGTTTTACGAGAAGAGATTTGATGGAACAAAACTCTCATCAGGAGTTTACATTTTCCGCATTGAAGCGCAATCGCTTGTGAGTAAGACAACATATTCAAAAACGATGAAAGCTTTGCTCTTGAAGTAGCGGAGTAGCGAAGTAACAGAGTAGCATACATTACCAATAGCCCTCGAATTCATTCGGGGGTCGAAAACCAAAAACTACAACTAATTTATAGGGCTGTCTCTAGAGGGGGCAGACATTTAATGTATCGTTTTATCTGAAAAAGTGGTGGCAAGCCGGTCAGACAAAAAGTTCGATATTGCTTCTCGATACTTCATTTTTTTTCGATTCCGATACTAAACCTTTTAATACTTTGCCAATATTTATTCCTGCAGGACGATATAAGGTTGTGAAATCTATGGATATCACTTCCCGAACTTCTGGCATGCAACTAATTTGCTAATCGCTTCATAAACTCTCCTTTTTGTATTATATTTCAGTAGATCAAAAAAAAATACATACGGAGAAGAAATTAATATGTCACAAACACCCTTTATGACACTCGAGCGATATATCATCGAGGAGGAACGGAAGCATCCCGAAGCGACGGGGGCACTCTCAAGGATATTGTCGGATCTTTCAATTGCTGCAAAAATCATTTCGAGGGAAGTGAACAAAGCCGGACTTGTCGAGATACTTGGCTTCACGGGCGATACAAATGTTCACGGAGAATCGGTAAAAAAACTTGACATGTATGCACATGACATGATCTTCAAGGCAATGGATCATGGCGGTCAGCTTTGTATCATGGCATCTGAAGAAGAAGAGGATATCATCCACATCCCCCACCACTTCACTATCGGAAAATATGTTCTTCTGTTCGATCCCCTCGACGGGTCTTCAAATATTGATGCCAATGTAAACATCGGTACGATATTCTCGATCTATAAAAGGGTTTCGGAGGGAGACGGCCCCGGTACACTTGAAGACTGTTTGCAACCGGGGACTCAGCAAGTAGCAGCAGGATATGTAATTTATGGCTCCTCAACTATGCTTGTTTATACCACAGGTGAAGGAGTTCACGGTTTTACGCTTGACCCCTCTATCGGTGAATTTATCCTTTCCCACCACGATATCAGAATACCCGAAAAGGGAAAAATCTACAGTATCAATGAAGGGAACTACAAATACTGGCACCCCGGTTTGAAAAAATATATCAAATGGCTTCAGGAAGAGGACAAATCAACGGGGAGACCCTACTCAACCCGCTATATCGGGTCGATGGTGGCAGATGTGCACAGAACCATTTTATACGGCGGCATCTTTATGTACCCAGCAGACAGCCGGAACCCCAAAGGGAAATTAAGACTGATGTATGAGTGCAATCCTGTTTCGTTTATTGTGGAAGCATGCGGAGGGAAGGCAATAACGGGATATACCAGAGTGCTTGAAGAGATACCAAATTCACTTCACGAGAGATGTCCGATCTTTATCGGAAGTCCTTACGATATAGACAAGGTTGCCAAATTTATTGCCGATACAGATGCAGAACTGGAGAAACCTCTGTAACGGATTCCCCACACCGGGATAAGGAATTACCGGCTGCAGGCAGGATCACCCTTCTGCAGCCCGGTTTTTATAAATCGAATTTCTTCAGTTTTTCGGTAAGAAGGGAAGCGAGATTTTCCTTCGAGATGCCTTCCAATTTAAACTTGCCCGATTTAACAATAATTTCAGGTGCATCGCCCTCTTTGGTTGCATATTTATAGAGCATGTAACCGAGTCTGTTCCGGTCACTGGGCACAGGCATATATTCCTTCAATTCTTCAGCAATAGAATAAACTTTTTTCTCGAGATTATCCTCAGGGAATTCAATGGTTTTTGGTCCGGGAAGTGTTGACATTTTTTCTCTCTAAAATTTTAATAATCCATTACACTAAAATAATAAAGATTGGAATGATAACCACAAAGGTTGGAAAATGAGGGGAGGTTGTCACCTTGTAAAGTGACAACCTCTGAAATAACAATCAGTACTCCTGCGGAAGTTCCTGCAGTTCTTTGTATGAGAAGACGGGACCGTCCTTACAAACATAGACGCTTCCGATGTTGCACCTGCCGCACTTCCCGAGTCCGCACTTCATCCTGTTTTCGAGGGTGGTAATCATATTGTCTTCGGTGAAGCCGAGTTTCTCGAGGACAGGGAATGTATATTTTATCATAACCGGTGGTCCGCAAATGACAGCTACACTGTTTTCCGAAGCGGGAGCAACCTTCTCGACTATGGAGGGGACAAATCCCACTTCACCGTTCCAGTCAGGAGTTTCACCCCCCGGATCTACGGTAACAACGGTCTTTACTCCATCCATCCCTTTCCACTCTTCCAGTTCCCTCTTGTAAACCAGATCGGTAACCGAGCGGGCACCATAGATAATGGTAACATCTTTGAAGCGTTCTCGTAGATCGAGCACATTCCAAATGATGCACCTGACAGGGGCAAGCCCTATTCCGCCTGCGATGAGGACAACATTTTTGCCTTCCATCTTCTCAAGGGGGAAGTGGTTCCCGTAGGGACCTCTCAGTCCGATGATATCGCCTTTGTTCATTTTGTTCAAAGCTCCCGTTACTTTTCCGGCGATCTTAAACGAACATTCGAGATATTCGGTTCGTGTCGGAGGGGAGGCGATACAGAATGTGCACTCTCCCTCGCCGAAAACGGAATATTCGGCAAACTGACCCGCAAGGAACGAAAACTCCTCACGCATCTTTTTGCTTATAAACTGAAGTTTGAAGGTTTTTATGTCAGGAGTCTCCTGAATTATATCTATGATTTCAACGAGTTCGGGTTTGTAAATATTCATTTGATCCTCCTTTCAACCTGCATTTGAATGTGCTAAATGATCAATCTCTTCCACCAGCTCAAGTATGTCGATGGAAACGGGGCATCCGCGCGAACATCTTCCGCAGCCCGTGCACAAGATTTCAGAGAATTTGTCGTTGTAGTATTTGAATTTGTGGGAGATTCTCTGCCTGTATCTCTTTTCGCGGCTGTCCCTGGGGTTGTGTCCCGAGGCATGCTTTGTGAAAAGGGAGAACTGGCACGCATCCCAGTTTTTCGCTCTTACACCCGAGCATGTTCCGCACTGCTCATCCACAATGTCGAAACAGTGGCAGGTCGGACAAACAAAAGCACACTGCCCGCAACTCAGGCAGGTTTCCCCCGCCTCGTCCCAGAATCCATGATCGAAATGGCTGTCGAGCCACTTTTTCACATTGTCATAGTCGAATTTCTTTTCTTCGTGTCCGTTTTTGTTTTCAGCAGGAGGAATTCCCGTATAAGATTCGAAAAAACCTGAGTATTCTTCGATGAATTTCGCACCTTTCTCAGAAATTGTTTTCACGAGGAATGCATCTTCAACCGGAATCATAAAGATATCGGAACCCTTCTCCGATTCCTGCGACAAGCCAACCTCGTTGCAGAAGCACCAGTCATCCCGGTGATTACATTCCGTTCCGATGATTATCGAGTTTTCGACTCTTCGATTGAAGAAATCATCGGCATAATCCCAGTTGAAGACCTTCGAGAGTATGGGAAGTGATGCAGAGTCGCATGGCCTTGCACCGAATACAACGGTCTTTCTCTCGTCAATAACGGGTTCCTTCAGGTCGATGGCTCCGTTATTGTTTTTATAGTGGAACAGGGCTTCCGTTTTAGGGAAAAAATGTTCCTTAAACGAGATGGCTGTCGGAGGTGTATCCGTTTCCATGAATTTGAGGGATTCATCGAAATTTTCAGAGAACCTCTTTCCGTCGGGCGTCACCCCGATAACCCGGTGGTTATCCTTTTTAAGTTGATCGATCAGCCGGGAGAGATTTGCTTTTTCTATTTTCATCAGTTTCATATTGCCTCCTACCTGATAAATTCTTCATGGTCGGAAGTGCTGAAGGTACCAATCAGGGTCGGTGCGTTCATATCCGTTCCGTGTCTGTAGCCGAATTCCTTAAATGCCACCATTCCCATCTTTCTGTTGAGGAGTGAGAGGGGGATGTCAGCGGGACAAACGCGATCGCACTCGCCACAGCCGATACATCTGCCTGCCTGATGGAAGGCACGGATCATGTTCCAGGCGAAATTTGCCCTGTTTGTGGCACTGCTTTCTATCCAGCGGGGTTCTGTTTTATCAACGATGCACTGATCACAGTAGCACATGGGACAAACTTCCCGGCAGGCGTAGCACTTGATACATTTTTCGAACTCCGAGTTCCAGAATTCCAGTCGCTCTTCGGCAGACATTTCCTCGATCTGTTTCATCAGAAGGGCGTTGTTATCTTCGGGGAGTTCGAACTCAACAGACTCTTCAACAACGACATCGTACCAGGCTGGTGTTTTTCCTGCACAGGTTTTGCATTTTATCTGTGTGTTCTCCTTCGAGAATTCCTTGTTCTGATCCTTGACCACTCCGCTGCAGTTCACTCCGATTACATAGAGGTCATCCCGCTTTACGCGGTTTTCCTGAATCAGGGCAGTGATGGCTTTCAGATCGCACGGCTTAACAACGATTCCGATCCTCCCTTCAGTCCGGTTACGAAACCGGTGGAGATAGACAGCCAGATTATTAACTGCATTGTGGTTGTAAGTGAGTTTATCAGTATCCGCCTCTGTGTGAGCGATAAAGGGTTTCAGGTGATGGTGTTTGTCCTCTGTGTAGCCGATGATGAGGGCAGCTTTATTCCCGGAAATGGCTTCACGACAAACTTCATTCAGTCCGTTCATCAGATTTCAACTCCTTCCTCTTCCAATTCGGGAAGTTCGATCTTTCTGGACATTTTCCTGTACTGATCGAAAGGTCCCTTTTTCCTTACGGTTTCGGTTACGCCGTCGATCACATCAACCCACTTTTTCCCTTCGGAAGCTGAGACCCATGAGAAGTGGAGCCGGGACGAGTCGATACCGGCAAACTCAAGCAACTCCCTGAACATTATCCACCTTCTTCGGGCGTGGAAGTTTCCGGCATTGTAGTGGCAGTCACCGGGGTGGCAACCCGAAACGAGTACACCATCGGCACCACTTTCGAACGCTTTTATTATAAAAACGGGATCGATTCTTCCCGTACACGGTACACGAATCAATCTTGCATTTGGCTGTTGTTTCAATCGTGAGGTACCCGCCAGATCAGCTCCGGTATAGGTACACCAGTTACAGACAAACGCTGCTATTTTGGGTTCAAATTTCTCTTCCATGTTATACCTCTGCAAAAGCATTTATCTGGGCGAATATCTGGTCATCTCTAAAGCCGATCAGTTCAATCGACTTTGAAGGGCAGGTCGCATTACATGTTCCGCACCCCTGACAGAGTCCCGAATTTACATGAGCAACCACTTTTTGAAGCTGTCCTTTTCTGTCTCTTATCTCGTTGATGTCAATGGCATTATAGGCACAAACCTTCTTGCAATAGAAGCACCCAGCACAGGTGGAGGGATCCACTTCTGCGACAACGGGCTCCCTTTCGAGCATGTCTGAACCAAAAAGAACCATCGTTTTTGCAGCCGCAGCGGAAGCCATCGAAACACACTCGGGGATATCGCGCGGTGAGTGGCAGGCACCCGCAAGGAAGATTCCACCCGTGGCGGTTTCCACCGGTCTCAACTTCGGATGCACTTCCTGGAAGTAACCATATTTATCGTAAGAGACACCCAGGGTCTGGGCTAGCACTGAAGCTTCGGGCTGAGGCACCATCGCAGTCGCCAGAACGACGAGGTCGGCATCAATCGTGACGGGCATTCCGGCGATTGTATCCTCACCTCTGACGATCAGCTTTCCGTCTTCCTCATATATCTTCGAAACCCTTCCGCGGATATACTTCACATGGTCTTCCTCGATTGCGCGGCGAACAAATTCCTCATAGTTCTTTCCGCCCGATCTGATATCCATATAGAAGACATAAGCTTCACCGTGATGAACCTTGTGTTTGTAGAGCATCGCGTGTTTGGCTGTGTACATGCAACAGATTTTACTGCAGTATGAGATGCCTTTCGATTCGTCGCGGGAGCCGACACACTGGATAAACACTATCTTTTGTGGTTCCTTGTTATCGGAAGGACGAAGGATTTCTCCCGAAGTGGGACCCGACGCACTTGCGATTCTCTCGAACTGAAGTCCGTCAATCACATCTTTGTATTTGCCGTATCCGTACTCTCCGTAGCCTTTATAGATGCTCCCCTCGGGTTTTTTATCGATTGTGTAGAGTTTATATCCCGTGGCAACTATAATGGCACCGACCTCCTCTTTCACGAATCTATCCTGCTGATCGAAGTCGATTGCATCGCGTCCGCAGACGCTCTTGCACAGGGCACACTTCCCGTTTTTGAAATAGGTACACACCTCTCTGTCAATAACCGGGATATTCGGAACCGCCTGAGGGAAAGGGACATACATCGCAGACCGGAAGGAAAGCCCTTCGTCGAATTCGCTGAGAGCCTTTTTCTTGATCGGGCATTTTTGAGCACAAAGTCCGCATCCCGTGCAGAACTCTTCTTTTATCGATTTTGCTTTTTTTCTGATTGTTACGGTAAAATTGCCGATAAATCCATCGACTTTTTCCACTTCAGAATAGGACATCAGTTTAATTTTGGGGTGTTGATAGACTTCGACCATCCTTGGGGTGAGGATACACTGCGAGCAGTCCAAAGTAGGAAATGTCTCCGAAAGCTGACTCATGTGCCCGCCGATTGAGGGTTCCTTCTCAACCAGCACCACTTCATAACCCGCATTGGCTACATCAAGTGCTGCCTGGATTCCTGAGATTCCACCGCCGATTACGAGGGTTCGTTTGGTAACAGGAACACGAATCGGGGAAAGCGGAACATTAAACTTTACTTTTTCAACCGCGAACCGCATCAGGTCGATCGATTTCCTCGTGCCTGCCTTAATGTCATCGTGTATCCAACTGCAGTGTTCCCTCAAATTGGCTATCTCGACCATGTAAGGATTTACACCTGCATCGGCACACGCTTTTCTGAATGTCTTTTCGTGCATGTGGGGCGAGCATGAACCCACCACAACAGCATCGAGACCCTTCTCCCTGATCGCCTGTTTTATCAGGTTTTGTCCGGGGTCCGAGCACATATATTTGTAGTCTTCAGAATGGGCAACCCCCGGAAAATGGGCGCATGCCTCCGCTACTGCATGGCAATCAACTGTTCTGCCGATATTTTCACCGCAATGGCAGACAAAAACTCCTATGCGCATACAACCTCCCGCTTTGTTATTTTCGAAAGGATTGGTTTTACATCAATATAATGCGAATTGATACCGAGTGCAGCAGGGTCGATTCCCATCGCGAGTCCGATAAGTTCGGTAAGGTAGAGGACGGGTATCGGATTTCTTCCCTTGTCCTGATCGATAATGGCAATTTGCCTCATGTCAAGGTTTGAGTGGCACATCGGGCAGGCAACAGCAATTACATCCGCACCCCGCTTTATGGCATCATCAAGTATCTTTTTGCTCAGTTTTACCACAATATCTGTGTGGGCTATCGAGTGAGCGGCTCCGCAGCACTCGGTTTTGAAGTTCCAGTTCACCGTTTTTGCACCCGTTGCCTCCACAATCGCTTCCATCGAATGAGGATCTTCGACATCATCGGCAAGGGCGATATCTGCAGGTCTTACAAGCAGACAACCGTAGTAACAGGCAACCTTCAGGTTTTTAAGATCTGCTGTTATGTGATCCTTCAACTTTTCGGGACCGATCTCTTCAAACACCTGAAGAAGATTGCAGATTTTCATTCCTGTGTTCATTTTGTCTTCGAGCAGTTCCTCGACCCGCATACGGGTTTTTTCATCGAGTCTCATCTCTTTTTGTGATGAGACCAGTCTGCTGTAACAGGCTGCACAGGGAGCGAGAAGTTCGTTTAATCCCTGCTTTTGCGCAAGCAACAGATTCCGTGCCGGTAATGCAACCGAGAGAAGATGGGAAGTGACATGTGCCGAGGTGGCGCCGCAGCAAGACCAGTCTTCAAGTTCATCGAGTCCAATGTCAAGAACTTTAAAAACCTCCTTGAGGGAGAGGTCGGCTTCTTTTCCGGTTCCTTCAGCGGAACATCCGGGATAATAACCGAGATTCATGCCTTGCCTCCTTCCGCTTCAGCGAAAATCTTCCTGATGCTCTTCTTCCCTTTTACTTTTGGAGGAAGCAAACCCAGTTTCCCTTTAATCAAGGTAACGGGAGCCAGGTCGAGGTCCTGGAAAAAATGTCGTGTTTTAAGTTTATATTCGAGGAGGAAGCCGATCTCATAAGATCTGCCGAAGTTTTTTATCTGGTTAAGGAATGATCTGTGGAAAGCCATGCCATCGGGGTCAGGCGGTTTTATTCCATACTCTATTGCCAGTTCACGGAGGGCATCCATGAACCGCGCCATATCGAAACCTTGCGGGCACCTCGTGCTACAAGTCTGACACCCGGCACACAGCCAGATTGATGGTGAAGAAATTGCTTTTTCGTAAAAGCCCAGTTGTACGAATCTTCCAACCCTGTTGGGTGGAGTTTCGGTAAAGTCCCTCACGGGACAGCCCGCAGAACATTTGCCACATTGATAACAAAGTGCAATATCCTGGGACATTATTGTATCTAATTTCTCTCGGAAATTGTTCGGGTCTGTATTTTTCATGGTTGACTCCGTACAGAGAAAGAGGGGTGTTTATCAGAAGTGAAAATAAAGCGATCATAAGATCAGTTTTTATCGCATATTTTAGGATAAATGATATCGAAACTTATATAAACATTTTTTCATAATTGTGAAATCCCCTGTTTTTTCTTTCATACTTCAAACCTCTGACATCATACTTCAACATTATTATTTGAGTAAAGTCTTATTAGTTAGTTGTTTTACAATCGTATAATTTACGGGGTAAAATAATTTAAATAGTGACATGATAGACGAAACAGCAAAAAAGTTTGCGGAATTAACCTGTTCGCTTTCCAGAGAGTGTGGCAGAAAGGAAGAGTTCTTTGCGAGGTGTTATAATCTCACCCCTGCAGAGTTAAGACTTCTGATGCTATTTGGTGAAAGGCATTTTATTTCAATTAAGGAGTTATCCACACATTTGGCTCTAACACCCGGCAGGATAACTCACATCCTCACTTCGCTTGAGGAGAAGAAACTCGTTTCAAGGAAGCAGGACGAGATCGATAAAAGAAGTTTTAATGTTTACCTTACCGGGCAAAGCAGACCCTACATCAATAAGATAAACATGGGGCATATTTTAGTACATAAAGAAATTTTTGACACCCTTGACGAGACCACACGGGAAAATGTGATCATCGTGATGGAGTCGCTGATAACAGCCATGAAGAACTGGGTGGTCAATGAAACCGGCAGAGAAGTAACTGCATAGCGTTCAATAGTAGTTGCCTGAATCTGTGTATTCCTCATCAAAAACGAAAATGTGACTTTTATAAGGAGGAAGGTCGATATACAAACCTTTCTCCAGCACTTCCGCGAGTGATCTTATGTAAATTTTGTCATTAAGCACATCGTTCAAAAGCACTCTGTCATCAGCAATTGAAACCGGGAATTTCAACAGACACTGGGATTGGACGGGCGAGTAGTTTACCACAACAAGAACATTCCTCACTGCGAGTTTCCACTTCCAGGCAAGCAAGTTTGCACTGGATCCATTGTCATCCCACGCACGGTGACAAAAGAGCAGCTCCCAAATACCATCCTTAAAAGCCCTGTCGTTGGTGATTTGCAGCAGTTTTTTGTAGAATTTCTCAACTTTTGGATGAATCTGCGCCTGCGCCTCCCTCCCGAGTTGAAGTGGCTGTTTCTGTTTCCTCCCTTCCCATTGTCCGTCCTGATAGAGTGTCAAACCCGGAATTGTAGTCGCGATTACTGCCGCTGCCATCGATTTATCGTGTCCGAATGCGTGAAGTGCCCTCTCCTCCTCATATTTCTCGACAAATCGAACCGATTTTTGCTGCATATTCATGTCCGCGGTCAGATGACCCCTTATTTCATTTGCACCGTTGTTTTTTAATTTGTCATAAAGCACTTTGTCGGTGGTGTAATCGAACCCGAGATTTTGAAGTGATCTTTCAAGATTCCAGTAAGTCTCGGCTATGAAAATGAACCCGGGATTAAACGACTTTATCTCCTTTATTGCAGACTGCCAAAACTCGTCATTTGTCTCGGGATATTTATGCTGATCTGCCGCTCCGCTCCAGGTGTTTCCAAAAACATTATTAAGAATCAGCATCGACATCGAACACCTTACCCCGTCGCACAACTGACTGATATTCTGCAAAACCCCCGACATGTAGTCGCGGGTGAAGGGATTAAAATAATTCAATTGTACGGTATCGCGCCACGCAGGGAAAAACGGATCTCTTCCATGGGCAAAAAACTGATTTTTATGGAATGGTGATGAGAAGTAGGTATGTGGCTCTTCTTCAAATGATTTTTTGTCGACAGAAAGGAAAATTTCAGGATTGTCCCGCAGCACTCTGCTTGTTGAACCGAAATGGTTGGGCACAAAGTCGAGGATAAGTGCCATTCCAAGGTCGTTAAGTGTCTTCTTAAGTTGGAGAACATCTGCTTCCGAGCCAAGATCGGGATTGATTACATAATCATCGATCGCAAAAGGTGACCCGATTACATCGTCCCGTGTCCAGTCTTTCAATGCGGCATTATATTGTCTCACAAGTTCAGGGGTGAAACAGGTTTCGTCGATATTGTCGCCACAGGTCTTCCACAGCCCGAGCAGCCAGATGAAGTTTATCCCCTTTTCCCTCAGATCGCTCCAAACAGTAACAGGAATATCTTTTATTTTTGCATCAGGACCGAATTTTTTGATCCATACGCGGGTATTTATTTCGTAAAGTTTTGGATTGTTTAGCATGTTAAGTACCCGTTGTTTCTTAAATTTGGGCAGTTAATCAATTAAATTAATAAACCCCTAAATCTCACTGTTAAACCTACAAAACTTTTCGATGAAAGGAAAGTAAAAATGAAACTTGCCACACTTTGTTATGTCAAGGATGTGAAAAACGGCACAACTCTCATGCTCCACAGAATAAAAAAGGAAAATGACATGCATGAAGGGAAGTGGAACGGGCTCGGAGGCAAGTTTGAACCGGGGGAGACACCCGAGGAATGTGTCATCAGAGAGGTAAGGGAAGAGTCGGGACTCGAGATAAAAAATCCCAAAATGGAGGGGTTCATCACCTTCCCGGCATTTGATGACATTGATGACTGGTATGTTTTTGTTTTTACCGCAGAGGAGTTCTCCGGTGACCTGATCGACTCCCCCGAAGGTGTTCTCGAGTGGATACCCGACTCGGAACTCTTCAACCTCAATCTCTGGGAAGGTGACACAATTTTTATGAAGTGGTTCGGCTCGGGTAAGGTATTCTCCGCCAAATTCGAGTACGACAAAGGGGAATTCACCAGCCACGATGTAATCTTTTATTAATGCAGTAATCCAATAATGCAGTAATGCAATAATGCAATAATCCAATAATGCAGTAATATTTTAGGGGGGTTATCTGCGAGATGAAAAGCTGCAGGTCTCATTTTTTCTGCAACGGTTTAAAATTACAAATTAAATGCTTATATTGTTCATTAGTAATGAAAACTTTTGTTCATTAGTAATGAAAAGCATAGTTAAATGATTACATATCAAACACTTACCGATGTAGTGTCCCAACAAAGAGAGTATCTTCTCTCGACCCCAACCGGAATAGCACGGGAAAAGCTCCCTCAAATGCTCCCTCAACCGGGAGTTGCATCAATCATCACCGGAATAAGAAGGTGCGGTAAGAGCACCCTGCTGAGACAAATGATCGAGCAAACTCCGGACTTCAAATATCTAAACTTTGAAGATGTGAGGCTGTTTCAGTTTGAACCGGGTGATTTCGTTAAGCTGGATGAAATTTTCGGGGACTTCAGTGGAGTCTGTTTTTTTGATGAGATTCAAAATATTGAAGGATGGGAAAGATTTGTAAGAACACTTCTCGACAAGGGTAAGAGGGTGGTAATCACAGGTTCAAATGCATCGATGTTGAGCAAGGAACTTGGTACAAAGCTTACGGGCAGGCACCTCGCAACCGAGCTTTTCCCGTTTTCATTCAGAGAGTTTTGTGATTTTTACTCCATCCTGCCTTCAGCGGAGGCGTTTACCGAATATCTGAACAAGGGAGGATTCCCCGAGTATTTAAGAATCGGCGATCAGAATCTTCTTCAGACACTTCTGATTGATATCCTGATGCGGGATATAATCGTAAGAAACGGACTCAGGGAGGAGAAATTTGTGAAGGAACTTGCACTTTATCTGATCACCAATTCCGCTAAGGAGTTTTCATATACTTCACTAAAAAAACTGTTCGGAACGGGATCGGTAAACACGGTAATCTCGATTCTAAACCATTTCGAAGACAGTTATCTCTTTTTTACTCTGCAGCAATTCAATTTCTCTTATAAAAAGAGAATTGTCTCTCCGAAAAAAATATATTCCATCGATACAGGGATGTTGGCAGTAAACAGCTCCACCTTCTCGTCAGACAGAGGGAGAATCCTCGAAAATTCAGTTTTTCTTCACCTTAAAAGGGGTGGTGATGAGATTTTCTATTTCAGGGAAAACAAAGAATGTGATTTTATCACCCGGTCAAAAAACGGAGAGTTCAGGGCAATTCAGGTTTGTTATGACCTGAATGAAGGCAATCTTGACAGGGAGTTGAACGGTCTTGTCGAAGCACTTGCAAAACTGAATCTTGATTCGGGTCAAATCATCACACACAATACCTCCGATTACTTCACAAAGGGAGGTAAATCCATTCTCGTCGTGCCTGCCTGGAAATGGATGGAATAATCGAGTATATCTGTTGTTTTTACCAATTAAATATCCCCTTGTATTTTACAGAATAAATGCAGAAATTTACATTTCCCTTCAACTATAATCGAGTAACAAATGTTTTTCTTTTCCGCGGTTAAAAAAGCCGTCTTTTTGTCCCTTTTTATCGTTTTTGCGATCACCGCACAACAGGTTCCACAGAGAGTAATCTCTAAAGGAAATGTTGATTATCTTTCGAACGAACTGATAGTCAAATTCCGTTTTGCCCCGGCAACTGATGCACAGGGAGTGGCGACACTTTCCTCTTCACTCGCAGAAAAAATGGATTTCCTTAATGTGAAATCGACTAAGACACTCTTCCCGCCAAAAGCGATGGCTTCCTCTGTCAACGGAATCGAAAGAATAATTTCGGTCAAATACTCCGCCGATATCGATCCCGAATTTGCAGCATCAAAACTTTCAAAAGTTGCTGAAATCGAGTGGATCGAGCCCAGAATCGTCTATAAAACGGGATTTGTACCTAACGACCCTTCGTACAACACCCAGTGGTATCTCCCGAAAATCAAAGCTGCTGAAGCATGGGACATCAACCAGGGCTCCCCTTCAATCGTCATTGGAATTGATGATACAGGCGTTGACTGGAACCACCCCGACCTCGCCGGTAACATCTGGATTAACCCGGGCGAGATCGAAAGCAACGGAATTGACGACGACAACAACGGCTATATCGACGATTATCGCGGATGGGATTTCGGCGGCTTGAACGGCACGCCAGACAACAACCCGATGGAAGACCAGCCCGACCACGGAACACATGTCGCAGGATGTGCAAGTGCCGTAACCAACAATAATGTTGGCGTTTCCGGTATCGGTTTCAACTCAAAGGTGATGGCTGTTAAAACCTCCAGAAACGACCAGAGAGACCCCTCTTCAGGCTCCCCCTACATCGTTTACGGTTATGAAGGACTCCTCTATGCAGCCCAAAACGGTGCAAAAGTAATAAACTGCAGTTGGGGAGGTGGCGGTTATTCACTTCTCGGACAAAATATCATAAATGATGTTACGGCTCTCGGATCAGTAGTCGTCTCGGCGGCAGGAAACTCTTCCCTCAGGGATCCGTTCTATCCCGCTGCATACAACAATGTAATGGGCGTTGCGAGCACCACATCCTCCGATCTAAGGTCGTCATTCTCAAACTACGGCACCTATGTCGATGTTGCCTCCCCCGGAAGCAGCATCTACAACACATGGCAGGATAACACCTACGCAAGCCTCAGCGGCACCTCAATGGCTTCACCAATTACTGCAGGACTTGTAGCCCTCACGATGGCACAGTTCCCGAATCTCACTCCCCTTCAGGCAGCCGAAAAAGTAAGGGTTTCCACCGATAACATCGACAATCTTAATCCTTCGTATGCCCTCCTCCTCGGAAAAGGAAGAATTAACGCCCAGCGCTCTCTCCAGTCAAACGATTTTAAGTCGGTAAGAGCGATCGAAACAGTATTTTCCGATGCAGTTACAGGCAACAACGACGGCATTTTCCAGCGTGGTGAAACTATTACTGTATTTGTAAAATTTAAAAACATCCTTAATCCCGTCAGCAATCTGAATGTTACCCTCGTAAGCAAAACAGCAAATGCAACGGTAACTGCGAATCCGACAGTTTCTTTCGGTGCAAAGCAGTCGGGTGATATTTTCGACAATACCGGAAGTCTGTTTCAGTTTACAATATCAACCACTGCCCCTGAAAACTCGGAACTTTCATTCATTCTTGATATGAACGACAGCCCCTACACAGATTTTCAGTGGATTACAACAATTGGTAACCCCACTTATGCCACAACAGTCGGAAACAAAGTTGCCGTAACAGTCACCAGCACCGGTAATCTTGGATATGCCGACTACCCGACCAACTCAAAAGGGAAAGGCTTCGTTTACGACGGCGAAAGCAACATGCTTTTTGAAGGTGCACTCATGCTTTCAACAGCAGCAAATCAGGTAATTAATGCCGCAAGAGGACAGACCCAGAATGTGCAGGACAAAGACTTTCAGTCTGAAATCCCCTTCTCACTTAAAATACCGGGTGTAAAAGCTGATGTCGAGGGATACGGTGCCTTCAACGACAATCTTGCAGGTGGTTCGAAACTCGGACTTCAGGTTAAGCAGCGGTCATACAACTATTCCGCCACCAGCGATGAGGACTTCGTAATCGTTCGCTACACAGTAAAAAACACTTCACAACTGGCAGTTAACGGACTCTATGCGGGTCTCTATTTCGACTGGGATCTTATCGACGGATCAGGTGACAGAACAGAATGGAATGCCGCAGGTAACTACGGAAAAGTCTGGAACAACAGTGCCTCTTTCACCACGAAAGTTGCCGCTGCGTTCATAAGCGGTACCAACTATCTCTTCAGACCGATCATGAATGACGGTTCCGTCGGTGGAATAAATGTTTATGACGGCTACACCGACCTCGAGAAATTTAACTCCCTTTCAACGGGCGTAACAACATCGCAGATTGGTCCCGGCGACATTTCCCATGTAGTCGGTGGCGGACCTTTCAACATAGCACCCGGTGACAGCATCGAACTGGCATTCGCACTCGCAGCCGGAAACTCCGATGCCACCCTCGACAATGCAATAGCAAACGCCAGACTAAAATGGGGTGTGATCACTTCCGTAAAGGAAGTTCAGGATGTGGTGCCCGCTTCATTCGCACTCTTCCAGAACTATCCAAACCCGTTCAATCCCGAGACCAAAATCAAATTCTCGGTTGCAGCTCCCGGTCTGGTAAGCATAAAAGTATATGACATTCTCGGCAACATGGTCACCGAAATCATCAACCGCGAAATGGACAAAGGAGTCTACGAGGCTTCATTCGATGCAAAAGCTCTCAGCTCGGGAATCTACTTCTACGAAATGAAAGCAGGAGCCTTCTCACAAAAAATGAAAATGCTGCTTTTGAAGTAATGCAATAATGCAGTAATCCAATAATGCAATAATATTTGTGGCATCTGATTTTTCGGGTGCCACTTTTTTTTAAGGGGCTTTCCCGTCTCCCTTTCTCCCCCTTTTTTTATACCCTTAAGTTCCATAATGAAACTTTTTCGTATATTTGTTGTTTATTCTTACAAGTCAGTTTCTTAACAAACAGGAAAAACGGATGCCGTTAATACCAATATTAAAAATCGTACATATAGTTAGTGCAGGTCTGTGGCTTTCACTTCTTGTTTACGGGATAATTCTTAGATCAAGAATCAATAATGCAAAGGGGATGCCCGAGGAAAAAGGGCTTATTCTGACATGGATCAGCTCGCTGAATCTTATCGGAATAATCGGTTCAATGGGAGTACTTCTTACCGGTTTATACCTCTCTCTTTCGATGGATTACGGATTTTTCAAGTTTGCGAGCGGTGCGAATCACTGGCTCTACACAAAACAGTTTGTAATGGTCATCATCCTCATTCTTATCGGTGCGGTGATGATTCCTTCAGCAAAGAAGATTAAAGGTCTTCTTCTGCCCGGCTTAAAGTCAGACCAGCCCCTCAATGAAGAAGCCTACACGCTTTTGGGCAAACTAAAAAGAGTTGATATCAGCATTAACACTCTGGTGATTCTCAACATATTAATGGCTTTTTCACGATATTTTTTATAACGGTTTAATGCAAAAAATTGCAATTCTGGGCTCCTCGGGGTCCATCGGCGTAAACACTCTCGAAGTGGTGCGCCACCTGAAAGATCAATTTAAAGTAACAGCCTTAAGTGTAAACAACAAAATTGATCTTCTCGAAGCTCAGATAGCCGAGTTCAAGCCTGAAGCTGTCTGCGTTGTGGATAAAGAGGCTGCGGCGGTTTTGAGGTCCCGGATCAGTCCGGAAGTGAAGGTTTTCGCAGGCGAGGAGGGTCTCTCCGACCTTGCAACTGAAATAGACTACGATGTCTTCGTCGGTGCGGTTGTCGGATTTTCCGGTCTCAGACCCACAGTTGAAGCGATAAAAAAAGGGAAGAGAATCGCCCTCGCCAACAAGGAAACCCTTGTGGTTGCCGGTGAGCATATAAAAGGACTCTGCAGCGAGTACGATTCTGAAATGATACCCGTCGATTCGGAACATTCTGCCATCTTTCAGTGTCTCATAGGTGAGCATGTAAACGAGATCAGCAGGATAATTCTTACCGCCTCGGGTGGTCCCTTTCTCCGGTTTACCAAAGAGGAAATTGAAAAGGTTACAGTCGAGCAGGCTCTAAAACATCCGACATGGAAAATGGGCGCAAAAATAACGATTGATTCAGCTACTCTTATGAACAAGGGACTCGAACTGATCGAAGCCCGCTGGCTCTTTGACCTGAAGGCAGACAAACTTGATGTGGTGGTACATCCCCAGTCGATTATTCATTCAATGATTGAGTTTGTTGACGGATCGGTAAAAGCACAGTTGAGTGTACCCGATATGAAGCTGCCGATTCAATATGCGATGACATATCCAAAGAGAATTGGTGCGGATTTTGTAAAAAACAACTTCCCTCTCATAGGCACACTGAACTTCTTTCCACCCGACAAAGAGAAATTCGACTGTCTCGCCATCGCCTACGATGCCCTCGAAGCAGGCGGAACTGCCCCGTGTATCGTTAATGCTGCAAACGAGATTGCAGTTCAGAAGTTTTTAGACAAGGAAATCGGTTTTACCGGTATTCCTGCTTTAATAAGGAAGTGTCTCGACAAAATTGCGGTTGAAAAATCGCCCGACCTTCCGACAGTTTATGAAACAGACCAAAAAACAAGAAAACTCGCACTGAGTTTACATTGAAGGAGCGAATAATTTAATGCAAGAAGTAATTTATTTTATAATCACTATAGCAGTTCTTGTTTTTGTGCATGAACTCGGTCACTTCCTTGCCGCCAAAATGACGGGAATGAGAACCGAGGCGTTTGCCATAGGATTTGGAAGAAGAGTTGTCGGATGGAGCAAAAACCGCGGACTCTCTTTTGGCGCACTTCCCGAAGATCTTGACCTCGAAGGCTACACCGACTACAGACTCTGCTGGCTTCCGCTCGGAGGTTATGTGAAAATCTCGGGCATGGTGGATGAAAGTCTTGATGCAGAATATGCTCAGACCGAACCAAAATCCTACGAATTCAGGTCGAAATCTGCACCTGCAAAGATATTTGTTATCCTCGGTGGAATTCTTATGAATATCCTCCTCGCAGTGGTCATCTTCTGGGGAATGAACATCTCGATGGGAAAACAACTGGTTGAGGTAAGAGGTCTCAACTACATCCCAAAGGAATCACTCGCTGAAAAGCACGGATTCCAGAAAGGTGATTTGATTACCGCCATCAACAACAACAAAATTAAATATCTCCACGAAATTAGCGAACAGGTTCTGATTCACAACGCAGGCAGGGATATAACAGTGGAATTTGAACGCAATGGCGAAAAGAAGACAGTTACAATTCCCAAACAAAATGTGCCGAAGGATGAGTCGAAGGGTCCCCTTTTCCCGATCCTCGATAAAACCGAACCTTTCGTTGACAATACAGATGCCTCAACCCCTGCGGGCAAAGCGGGCATAAAACCAAAAGACAAAATCCTCGCTCTGAACAGCGAACCCGTAAATTCGGTTACTCAGGTTATCGACATTATCTCCCATTCCAAAGGGAAACCTGTTGATTTTACAATCCTAAGAGGTAAAGACACACTCGCAATTGCTGTGACCCCGAAACAGGATGAAGCTGGAGCATGGAAAGCCGGAATCGCACTCGGTGGAAAATCCGATACCACCATGTTTACAAGCTACAACTATGGTTTCTTTGAGGCAGGCGGCAAAAGCATCGAACAGATCGGTTCAGTTACTGTTCTTACCTTCTCGATGCTTGGCAAGGTTATTTCAGGAGATGTGGCGTTCGGAAAAGCTTTCGGCGGTCCCGTAAAAATCGCCCAGATAGCTGCCGATTCCGCAGACAAAGGAATGTCGGGATTCCTCTATTTCATCGCGATGCTTTCGCTCAGCCTTGCAATATTCAACCTTTTCCCGATTCCCGTACTTGACGGTGGTCATCTCGTTTTCATTATCATCGAATCGATAATCAAACGGGAAATCCCCCTCAAAATCAAGCTCCGCATAATGAATACCGGCATGGCGCTCCTTATCGGCTTGATGGCGTTTGTTATCTATAATGATATTTTTGGAAAATGAGAGAAGGTATTAGGTATTAGGTATTAGGTATTATTTTTTTTCGATTTAAGAGTTTTCAAGGTTTTTACTAAAAGTTTCATTAGTTCTATACAGTCATCATTGATGCTTGTAAACTCTTCGGTCGATAAAATTTTTGTTTCATTAAGGATCATCAACCAGTAAAGGGTTTCTGAACACTCTTTTTGGGCGATCGAATACTTATGAATGTAATCCAATTTTGATTCTGCATAAAGAGCTTCGCTTATATTAGCTCCAATGCTTGTGCCTGATCTAAGAATCTGATTTGAGATAATAAATTCTTTTTTACTATCCAGATGCTTTGCTAATTTAAATATCCGGACTGCAAACTTTAAACTTTTTTCCGATAAAGCATTCATCGCCAATTCCCGGCTACCTCAATTAATACCTAATACCTAATACCTGCTTTGGATGATACGCCGTTGCCGATCCCACCCATGTTTTGTTTTTGTTGAAATCGACACCCATCATTTTTCCTTTTGAGAAGCGGGTGAGATTGTTCACAAGGACGGGTTTTTCATTCCACAGAAACATCATTCTTATTTCACATTTTGAGTAGCCTTCGGGGGTGAGAATCAGCGGGGCATACTCTATTTTTCTTTGCAGAATGTAGTTTTCCCTCTCCGTTTTCGAATCAAGAAGTTCTTTTGTTACTTCCACTTCAACACCCAGACCCGCAAATGAAAAGAGGGGTTTGAGCACAAAATTCTCTAGATCAGCGGGATACTCCTTCAAGTCGGAAAGGAAGTGGCACTCGGGCACATATTCCCCTTTGAGATATGGAAGGGAATATTTGCTGATGAGGAAAAACCAGTCGGGATGCCCAACCCAGCGCACATCCAGGTCATCCTGAAATGAAAAAGCAGCTTTCACATCTTTTCTGAACAATTCGTCATATATCACCCTGTTGTAAATCCGTTCGATCAGCACTTCCCTGTCACCAGATTTATAGAAGAGTTGTCTCCCTTTTTTGATGACATCGGTAATGCACACAGGTTTTACGCCCGTTAATTGTTCGGTAACAACAAAATCGATCAGGGTTTTCTGTTTGTCCGGTTCAATTTCAAGAAGAATCACATTTTCAGGATTTGAGTCACCGAGAATGGTTTTTCGCAACAGTTCCACATACGAATCTCGACTGAGACCGCTGTAGTAGGCAGTATAATTTTCGGGAACCTCGAAATGCCGCAGGAAAACATCATCATAATAGACCTGAAAGCCGTAAAGCGAGGGGAAACCCTGAAGCTCGATCAGTTTGGGAATAAATCCACCTTTGCCATCATCGCAAATTGCGAAATCTATCTGCAAAAAGACAGGGTGATCAGCACGGTTCGGAACCGCCAGCCCTTCCGGAATTGAAGCCTCGGCATACTTTCTGTACTCATCGGTATCAAGCTGTCCGATAAGTTCGGCACACGCCTTCTCCAAAGTCTTTGTCAGTTCATCCGAGAGGAACAAGGGAGTTTCACACACCCTGAAATCGAGTTTCACCCCGGCAGCAGTGTTCAAATCTCCAATAAACGAATTGTATCTCTCTTCCGTAAATCCTGCATTATACAGGGATCTTATCTCTTTTACCATAGTCTCAGTTTTAGTTGGTGGAAAGTATGAACCATAGAGAGTACCTGAGTGACCTGAGTACTTGAGTGACTTGAGTTTCTCAAGTTTCTCAAGTCTCTCGAGTTTCTCAAGTCTCTCTGGTCTCTCAGCTACTCAGATTCAACCCCTTATGGGTCTCATCAATTATATAGTCGGTTACATTTTTCAGGTCGTAGCTCTGTTCCCAGACGGCGAGTTGTCTGTCGGCACCCGTACCCATTTCGAGGATGCGGTGTACATACTCAATCTCTTCGCGGCTGTCGAGATCGTCAATAACATCATCAACAAACTCGAGGAGTTCATGGATCAGGTCAACGGTCGGCACTTCCTCTCTCTTGCCAAAATCGATCAGCTTACCGGTAATTCCGTATCTTGAAGCACGGAACTTGTTTTCGGCAATCAACGCTCTTCTGTAGAGACGGAAACCGAGGTTCTGGCGGATCAGTCTGTAGAGTTTCACAACCACCGCCTGCATAAGTGCAGTAAGTGCGATGGTCTCATCAGCCCTCATCGGGATGTCGCAGATGCGGAACTCAATCGTCGGGAAGAAGGGGTGAAGCCTGATATCCCACCAGATTTTTTTCGCATTGTCGATACAGTTGGTCTTGACCAAAAGGTTAACATAGTTGTCATATTCGCCAATCGACATGAAATAGTCGGGAATGCCCGTTCTCGGGAATCTGTCGAATACCTTCACACGATACGACCTGAAGCCTGTGTTTCTTCCCACCCAAAAGGGGGAATTGGTGGAAAGGGCAAAGATGTGCGGCAGAAAATAGCGGGCGGCATTCATGATGTGAATTGCCGTTTCGCGGTCTTCAACTCCGACATGGACATGGAGTCCGAATATCAGATTGGCACGGGCAACAAGCTGCATGTCATCCACCACCTGTTTATAGCGGGGATGTTCGGTTATTCTCTGGTCCTTCCAGTGTGAGAATGGATGAGTTCCTGCGGCTGCAATTCTTAAATTGTTTTTGAAAGCAAGCTTGGCAAGTTCGCTGCGAAGGCGGAACACTTCCGATTTTGCCTCTTTAACATTTTTACAGACACCCGTACCCGTTTCCACAACCGACTGGTGCATTTCGGGCTTCAGAAACTCTTTGAGTATCAGTTCGCCGTCTTCAAATATCTCCTGTATGTGCGATTTCAATTCCCTGGAATGAGGATCAATAATCTGAAATTCCTCTTCAACTCCAAGGGTAAATGTTGGACTGTTGGACATGGTGCCTCACTCGATTATGTTTCCCTGGGCAGCACTTTTAACGAAGTCGCCCCAGACGGTATTAAATTTGTTAGCTTTTGCTTTTTTTGCTCTTCTTATTGCCATGTTTGCGGCGGCTTCCACCACCCATTCAAAATTTTCTTCGCCTACTGAATAGACATCCGCATCGGGAGCGGGATTGCAGAAATCGATCGCATATGGAACGCCGTCCCGAACCGCGAATTCAACTGTATTGAAATCGTAGCCGAGAGCATTGTTCAGTTTCATCACACCTTCCTTTATTTTGGCAAGAAGTGCTTTACCGTGATGCTGTTTTTCCCTTACATAGCGGAGGTGGTGCGGCTGTTTTGGATCGTAAGCCATTATCCGCACATCTTTCCTGTCGATGCAGTAGCAACGGAAATAATCGGTGAACTGTATCTCCTCCTGAAGCATCATAACCAGTTGACCCGTCTCGTTGTACGCTTTGAAAAACTGTTCCTTGTCTTCAATTCTGTAAACATTTTTCCAACCGCCACCTGCAAAAGGCTTGAAAAACGCAGGAAATCCGATATAATTAAAGATGCCGTCCCAGTCGAGAGGGTATTTCAGATTTCTGAACGATTTTGTTGTTGTGTCAGTAGGATGAACATTTGAGGGGAGTATTACCGTTTTTGGAACTGCAACACCGACAGCAAGGGCGAGCGCATTGTTGAAAAATTTGTCGTCTGCACTCCACCAGAATGGATTATTGATAACGGAAGTTCCGGTAATCGCTTCATTTTTCAGATAAGCGCGGTAGAAGGGGACATCCTGTGAAATCCTGTCGATAATCACCGAGTAGCCGCCCGGCTGTCCCTGCATTACCTTGTCTATCTGTACAAACTCGGCAACAATATCCTTTTCCTTCTTCGAGTTTACTCTCTCCACAAACGCCGGTGGAAAGGTTTCTTCCATACCGAATAAAATTCCAATTTTTTTCATAGCAGTTCCATATTTTATTGTTTACACACTTATTAAATACAATTTTGGGGTTTTGATGAAAGCGGATTGATTAATCTCCAATTTACGAAAAAAAATCGAAATATTAGAATAGCCCGTGAATTAAAAAGAAAAAAATGAAATTATTTGAGGGGGGAGTGGGAACAACACTTTTTTATTCTCGTTTAGGTTCGACTTCCCCACACGCACTTAAAACACTCTCTGTTAGTGATTTGAAGTCCTCATAACATTTCAGTACTGCTGTCATATGCGCCCCAATGGCACCATCTGCCGGCTTTAGCAGGAACATGGGTTTACGCGCTTCCATAGCCATTGGTGCCAGGCTGTGATAATGCTTAAGGAGTCCCAGACAACTTTCATCAACTTCGATTGATGCGGGCTGTGTGCTGTCCTTCAATACTCTGGAATGATAAATATCGGGTATTCTTTGAGACCATTTCAGATAAGCTTTAACAGGACGGTTCTCTCTTGCGGAATGTTGAAGGATTACATAACCGGATGCTTTCATCCCTCTGGCAGGAGACTTGATTTGAGTAGGTTTGGGATTTTTTGTCGCTCTTTCACCCCATTCCAAACGCCATTTTGTTAGAGTTTCACCAATATTTTTTAGACCTTGAAGTGAAAAGAGGTCAGGGGCTACCGGAATAATAATATAGTCAGTGGCAATAAGGACACTCCGGTTCAATGCTCCAAGATTGGGGCCAATATCGACCAATACTAAATCCGGATTAATCCTTGCAACAGAATCTTCAATTATCGAATTAAAAATTGATGTAACTTTAAAAGCATAAGCATCCCCGTTTAAGCACTTTGTCCATGCATCACTGAGATTATCCTCCACTGCTGAAAGTGCAAGATCTCCCGGTATCAAAGATATTTTTTCACTTATTTCCTCTATATGCGGGGATATGAAAGGTTCACCTTCGATTACTGGCTTTAATGAGTGCAGAATTGTCAATTCACTTGTTTCACCGATATAAATTTCTTCCATCCTTTCAGAGGATAAAAAAGCTGCCGTAAGATTAGACTGAGGGTCTAAATCGACAACAAGTACCCTGTAACCAAGTTCTGACATCATCCAAGCAGTATGATATACCAGGGTTGTCTTACCAACTCCTCCTTTATTATTAAAGAAAGTTACGATTCGAGCCATATTTTACTTTTCTTAATCGTTACTGAAAACCTTCGGGGATCATTTATAACAAACTCAGCAAGCCCGTTCCCGTTTTTCTCAAGTAGTTGATTCGAGAAACGAATGCCGAAATTATATTTATTCACATATCCCAATACACGCATCACTTCCGAAATTACCGGATTTCTGTATGAACTTGCATCAGGGAAATTTTCGGGTGACACTTCACCAAACAATCCGCCCGGATTCGTAATTTCGATCCGGTCATCAAATTCATTTATATAAATCGGGGAATTTGATTCATAATTTCTGTGCATTATTGCATTAAGAACCAGTTCTCTCAATGCGCGGTAGGGGTAGTTTTCATAATATTCATCCCTCATTGTTCCGTCATCAACCGGCTTTTTCATGACTATATTCGTTTTTATAAAGTCATCAAGATTTTTTAATAAGGAAATTAATGGCCCAGAGAACTTTTGATCCCTCGGGGATGGAGATACTTCCACACCATCGTACTTAAGAAATTGTATATAGGCTCCGGGGAAGAAAAATATTGTATTATAACCGAGAGTTAAAAGACCTGCATTGGTTGGCAATCCAGACTTTTGGTCATAGAATCTTAACGATGCGAGTTGTTGTTCGATACTTCTGTTATTTGATGCAATAGTTTCCTGATCCACAGCAATTGGCTGATAAACCAATTTAAATGCATTTATATCCAGATCATCTATACTGCTTTCCAGATTTGGTTGCATGTCAAAGTTTTTGGCACCGGATATTCGTTTCTCTATGAGTAATTTTTCTTCGGTTTCGTTAGCTACCGCTTTGCGAGGACCAACTCTTATCCAACATTGCCCTTTGTATCTGACCGGAGGGAATTCTGAAGGTTGCACCTCAATATATACAACATCTCCTTCGGGGAATTTATATACATCACTAACAACTATTACGGGCTGTGGAAGGATGTTACCATCAGAGCGGATAGCACCAAGGTTTTGCAGGATTCGATCGTCTATCGTCTGATTTGCTATTTTGCCATGGTCATTAACTCCAATCAGAATATAACCGGGTAATCTGCGGCAGGAAAAATCATTCGAGAAAGCACAAATTGCCTGCCCGAGTTTCTTCTCCTCGGTTGAAGTTGTCCACTCAATCCTGTCGGACTCCATTACTTCAATTAATTTCTTGACTTCTTCAATTGTCAGCATAATCTCACTTAAGATCGTTTTTGGTTTTTTAGCTCGAAAATTTCAGGAAACGAAAAATTCCAATGACGAATTTAATAAATTCCGGAACGATTTGTGATCAGAAGATTAAATTCTTTGTAGCAACCCGTGAGACAGGTTTATAAGGTCGGGTTTTCGGGTTCTTCGTTCAGGGAGTGGCAGAATTCAATATAGTCATCCACTGAATCGTGAAATGCTTTTTCCAGTTCGGTCAAGGATTCGGCTTGAAAAGTTATCACATCTTTAATGTTGATCACTTCGCCGGAGAATGTTTTGGATTCTTCATCGAGCGATATGGTGGCTGTGTAGTTTTTGTAAGGCATGGTTAGATATGGTCTCCCCCTAAAACCCCACCCCCACCCTCATCCCAATCCCCACTCCGGGATCGGTGATGGTACCAAGTAGCGGGTAAAGGGTTACATTCGCATTGTTCTGGTGGACAAAATACATTGCGGCATCAAAGACGAGGAGGAAGGCACCCTGAACGAGAAGGCTGTTGCCGTATCCTGTGAGGAGTTCTTTCTTTTCGGAGGATTTAGCTTTTTCTTTGAGGAAGAAGCCGGTGGCGATGTATGCGAGGTCGAGCCCGGCATTAAGAACGAATATGTTTTGAAGTGTCTGATGCCCGGTTACGGAATTGTAAAGGGAGAGGGAGTCAGTACCTGTGTTCAGAAGTCCGTTTATCGCAAGACCGAGGTTTACGGTGTTCCAGAGGGCATTAAACTGATTGAAATATTTGGCTTCTCCCTGCAAGGTGAAATTGAGGGTGGTACCCGAAACAATGTTTGCCAACGCCCATCCTCCGAGAACGAGCATCCCCGTCCGGTTGATATCGCTTTTTGTTTTCTCAAATTCCTTGATGGAGGGAATGGCATCCTGTGCCAAAGCGATTACCGAGAGAAATATTAAAAGGAAGAGAGTTTTTTTCATTTTATGGTAACCAATTTAATGTATTAGGTATAAGGTATTATTTTTTGTTAAATGGAAGCTTCCCGGTTGGACAATCGGGACGATTGTCGCTCCTTTTCCGAAATTCAACCTTCAGGACAGCTAATAGTTCATAGATTACAGTTTATACCTGTTTCTACCCACATGTCGCCACAAGGGCTTTTTGAAGGTATTAGGGTTTAGGTATTAGGTATTATTTTCTGTGCTACTCTGATTCTCCACCTCTGCTACTTGATTCTCATACTCTCCCGGTGTGCCTGGGCTTCCTCGAAGGTTTTAAATTTCAGGACACCTTTGTGTACTTTGAATTTCCTCAGGTGAGAGGTGAGTTCATAAAATTCTTTTACTCTTTTGTAATAAGCTTCGTCGGGGTTAAAACACCAAAGATCCTGCTGAGCTTCTTCAAAGGTTTTGAATTTTTTGATCATCCGCTACTCCGATTCTCCGCTACTTCGCTACTTACCTCTTCCCTTTCACTATCTCCTGTGCGAGTTTTTTAGCCCCATAGAGGTCTGAGATGGCTTCGACCATGCCCTGTGAGTGGACGGCGATGGCTCTGTTGGCTTCGTCGGTGTAGATGAAGTCGGCGGTGAGGGATTCCACATTACCGTCGAAGACGAGTCCAACGATTTTACCTTCTTTATTGATCATCGGTGAACCTGAATTGCCGCCAATGATGTCGTTTGTGGTAATGAAATTAAGTGGTGTCGAGAGATCAAACTCTTTTGGCAGGTTCTCCCAGATTTTTGGGAGGTTAAATGGAAATTTCTTCCCGAATGAGTAATATCTGTCCAAAACACCATAAAAAGTGGTTTTTACGGGTGCAACTGTTCCGTTGTAATTGTACCCTTTTACCACACCGTCATTGATTCTGAGTGTAAAGGTGGCATCGGGGGGAATCGACTCTCCGTAAACTTTGAAAAGGGCTTCACCGAGCATGCTGTTGTTTACCTGATCGCGCGACAACACTTCCTTGTTGATCTTTCCGTATTCGGCAAGTTTTTTCTTAGCCGTGAGGATGAATTTAATTACAGGATCGGTTGAGTTCAAAATATCATCTGATGAACCTTTAAGGAGTTTATCTCTGTACGATTTGTCCATAAGTTTTGTGCCGGCGAGCAGTTGTTTCTTCGCTTCACTTCCCGTTTTTCCCGCAAAGAGGAGCTCCATCAATTCCTTGTTCCCTGAGAGATTGCGGAGAATGAGATTCACCTGCACCTGGAGGTAGCGTTCCTGCGTTTCGAGATTCATGGACGCAGGGAAAAATGTAGCGGCGATGGAATCAAGTTTTTCCACTGTGAACTTGTCAGGATTCGATTTTTTCCCTTCGGCAACAGTTACCAGGGTGGAAGCTATCCGGAAAAGTTCGGGTGAATATCTGCGGTTGAAGTTATATCCAAAAAGCTCTCTTGCAATCGGTTTCAGCCGTTCGCGTCCTTCGGCAACTTCGTCCCAGATGTGCCCGTATTTTTCTTTCAGAGCGGGATTCGCCATGACTGCCGCTTTGAAATTCTTCTCAAAATCCTTCTTGCGGGCAACGAGATACTGGTCGTTCAGACCTTTATAAATACCGTCGTAAACTTTCAGACCGTTGCCGATGGAATAAAGTTCGGCGATAAGTTTGTAGTTTTCTGTGTTTCCGTTGAGCACCTGCTGTTCAATGATTTTGTAGAGTTCACTCAGCCATTCAACCACAGGGAGATTGAGGTAGTCCCGCTCAAACTCCATCTGTGCAATGGTGTTGAGGCGGGAGGTGCTGCCGGGATTTCCGATCACAAAAACAGCTTCGCCTTCATCTGCTCCTTTTTCACTCCACGCAAACCAGTCATCTGTTTTTATCGGCTTGCCGTTTTCGTAGGCACGGAAGAACATGCAATCGAGTCCGTATCTCGGGAAGGTGAAATTGTCGTAGTCGCCGCCGAGTTTTGCGGTTCTGAGGTCGGGAGCAAAAACGAGCCGCACATCATCATATTTTTTGTAGCCGTAAAGGGAGTTCCTTCCTCCGTTGTAAAGGGGAACGACCATGAAATTGAGTCCGGGATTCTTTTCAGTAGCCTCATCGATGAGTTCTTCCGATTTAGCTTTTTTGATGGCGATTCTTTCTTCGTCTGTTTTGGCGGTAACGAGGGCATCGTTTATTTTTTCGGTAACATCCTCTATATAAACGAGCTGTTCGATGGAAAGATCGGGGATTCTTCTCTCGTTTTCGTCAGTTCCGGCATAAAATCCGTCTCTCAGGAAGTCTTCACCCTCCTTTTGACCTTTGTAGATGATATTTCTGGCGCAGTGGTGGTTGGTCATTATGAGACCGTCTTCGGAGATGAAGGAGGCAGTGCAACCTCCACCGAAACGAAGTGCAGCTCTTCTTACTTTTGTTAACCATTCCTCTGACGGTCGGAAATTGTAGGTTTTGTCAAAGTAGTCGACAGGCGGTTTTTCAAAAGTCCACATCCTCCCCATATCCCATTTTCCGGCTTTTACGGTATCGAGGTTGATGCCCGCATACTGCGAGAAAATTGAAATGGTGGTAAAAACGAGAAAGAAAAGCTGCTTTAACATCATCTTGGGTTGCTCCGTAGTCCTGTTATTTTAGATATGTGAATTTTCTTGAAGCGGTAAAACTCCCCGCATTCAATCTGAATATGTAGTTTCCGCTCGTCAGGTTTGCTGCCTCATATCTGAGAGAGTGGTTACCCGCTTCCATTGTTCCGAGGTCTTTTTTATCAATTTCCTGTCCCTCGATTGACCAGACAATCAGAGTGACATGTGAGGCAGAGGGTAGTGAAAAGTTGAGAACCGTGGAAGAATTAAAGGGGTTCGGGTAGTTCTGATCGAGCACAAAACTGCCGATAACGCCGTATTCAGCCTGAATTGTGTTGCTGTTCGTGAACGAGCCGTCGAGGTCGATCTGTTTCAACCGGAAGTGGTATGTCCCTTTTTCAGAAAGAGGAACTGTCGCTTCGTAACTGTTGTGTGTTGTGGAAGTGCCGGCACCTCTGACAGATGACACCACCTCAAAATTGGAACCATCTTTCGACATTTCGATATCAAAACGGGAGTTGTTTGTCTCGGTTGCCGTTGTCCAGAAGAGTTTCACTCCCCCCGTTACCGTTTCGGAAGAGAATGAAGTCAGTTCAACCGGAGTCCAGCCGACAGGATAAAGAGTGATGTCGAGTGGAGTTTTCACCCCTGCAGGAACAGCCACATTGTCGATGGTGAGTGTCTGATATCCGGGTGCAGAAACTGTCAGGTTATACGATCCCGGAAAAATCAGACGGGCATAGGCACCCGAAAGGGAATCGGAATAGACCTCTGAATTTGTGTTATCGTGACCGTTAATGAAGATTTTTGCCCTGACGGGTGCTCCGTCAGGATTTCTGACAGCTCCACCTATGCCTGTAAGCAATTCTTTCATCAGGTTCAGCCAGGCATTTTTATTGTACGCCCAGATGGTCGGGATGTAGGAGCCTGCAATCAGTTTTGTGCTCGAGAGTTCGATTGTCAGTTCTCTTCCATATCTGAAGTAGGTAAAATAATCCTGTCTTCCGCCATAGACCGAGTACCAGTCCCACCCGTTTGTAATGCCGTTGTTCAAATCGGTGAGATAGCCGTTGTTGTTGCAGTAAAAATGGACAGTATCGGCAAATCTTCTCGAGATCACCTGCCACCAGTTGTCATCGGGATGGCGGGCAATTCTTGAATCCCACGGGTAGTTAACAACTTCGGCACCACCGTGGTAATTTGCAGAAAGGTTGAAATTTCTGGAGGTGGCGAGATTCATCATTATCTGGGTTTCGGGCTGCCATGCGTATCCGTCGGGATGTTGTCCCTGAACGGGATCGGGGAAGTTTCTGTTGATGTCGATATTGTTCGCATTTCCTCTTCTTGCGCCCGTAACGGTTGAGTTACCCGAGCGGTAAGTGCCGTCCGGATTCGCAAGCGGATTTATCCATATCTCAAGATTGTTCACGAGAGTGGTTACGAGAGGATCGATACCGTAGTTCGACAGGAGGTAATCCGCAAGCCTGATCATATTGACGAAGGCAGCGGTTTCATCACCGTGCATCGAGGAGGAGTGCATAAAGCGGGGTTCAGCCTCGGTTGTGTTCACATTGTCGGATATTACGGCGAAGAGTATTTTCCTCCCCTGCGTGGTGGTACCCGCATCCACAATTCTGCAGAGGTTGGGATAATCGAGGGCGAGATCGTTCAGCATCTGCACATAGGTCTCGTATGTCGGGTAGGTATCCCACAGACCGAGAGCTTTCGGATTTCCCATCGCGACGGGAACATCACCCGGATGGGGCAACACTTCAACCTTATAGCCGTTCTTTTCAAATTTTCTGAATTGTTCTTTATTTGCATAAGCGGTAACGAATTTACCGTCAAATTTATCGATCGATATGATCTTTGTTATTTCAAGCAGTTCCCTTTTGTCGAAGACGGGGAACCGGAAACAGACTTCGCCGTTCTTTTCAAAGTATTGGTCGTCAACACCTTGTGCGAACAGCGAGACGGATAGAATAAACAGAGCAAATATTTGCTTAAACATTAGTATCCGGCTTTAAGTAGATTGTATAGTGTGTCAAAAAGTTCGTAACGGGGTTTCCCCTCGTGTTCGAACACAATTTCGTTTGCCTCGTCACTGTCCATTTCGAAAGCTTCGAGATAAGCTTCGATTTCCTGAGCAGTAACGGGTTCCTCACCACTGAATGAGAAATCCTCTTTCACCACAAAGAATCCGGCAATGGCGAGTTCCTGTATCTTGGTAAACCGGGGATTTGTATTCCAGAGGTCTTTGTAGGGGAAAAGCTGGCAACCCGCTTCGAGGAGGACATCCTGAACATCCATCACGGAAATGTCTGCGGGTCTTCTCTCCTTTTTAATGGAGAGGGCAGCGAGGGCACCAACCGCCTGACCAATAAGCATTACACACGGTTGAAGTCTGGTGCAACCATTCACAATATGCGATACGGAAATCGATTTTTCTGCGAGAAGGAGTCCGTTCACTCCGGCAGGGATAAGGCAGTCCATCGGAATCTGAAACGGTGCATTTGCAGGAAGTTCCTCGAACAGCCTCTCTTCGGGTTCCTTGAACATGTGGCTGTGATGGTGGTCGAGGAAATAGTCGCCCACGGCAATCGAGTCGCTGATGAGGGGAGGTCTCAAGGTATATTCATCGGGCACCACATCCCATTCTCTCATGTAATAATTTCCGATGCCTCTTCTGCTTTCACGAACATAAGGAATCGGGGGGAAGTGGTCTGGAGTGTCATAAGCTGTTTCATCGATTCCCCACTCGGGATGACCGAGCTTCGTTTGCATGTAGTGGATGTAGTCGCGGGTCAGCTCCTTCGCCTTCTCGAGGTGCCATTCCCTTTTTTCGAAATCGTCATAGATTTCCCTTGTGGTCGGATAATCGTTCGATCTGAAGGGCCAGTTAAGGAGATATTTATCATTGGGAAGTGCGGCATAAGAAATGAAGCTCTCCCAGTTGTGAAGTTTGTGGTTCAGATATGCTTCATCCGTCGAATTGGAATGTTCCGCTGTTGAGTTTACAAATCTTTCGGGATCGTAATTCTCTGATGGAGGTACAATTTTAATGTTGTCGGGATCTTTTTTAAGAATCGCACAAAAAGTGAGGTCCTGAATTATCTCATCGGGATCATGCGGAGCAGAGGGTTCACCTGACTCAAATGTTGACTCCCTCCCAAACCTGAAAGGCAGTCCCGCCAGATAAAGTACATCCCCGTACTCGGTAGCTTCAACGGTAATATCAGCGTGGATCTGAACTTGAGTACTTGAGTAATTGAGAACTTGAGTATATGAGTGCTCTGTTTCTTCATTACTCAGATTCTCCGATACTCCGGTTCTTTGGTACTCTGGTACTCGAGTACTCAAGTTCTCAGGTACTCGAACCACCGCCCCCCTGACATTATTCGCATCCTTGATTATTGAGACGAGTTTGGTGTTGTACCATATGGTGAGGTTGTCACCTGCGGAGGCGATGAGTTCGTCGAGGGCTTTTTGTCCAACGCGGGGTTCGAAACAGGTAAGACTGATCCAGCCGGTGAAGGTGTTGTCAGGACCGCCGTAGTGGTCTTCAATTTTTTTTCTGAACTCGCCAAAAATTCCGCCTCCGACTGCATATTTGTTCCCGTCGAAAGCAGTTACACCGGCAGCTAGGAACATTCCGCCGACCATGGAGGATTCTTCAACAATCAGGGTTTTAATACCCATGCGGGCAGCCTGAATTCCGGCACAGATGCCCGAGGCACCGCCGCCAATAATCAACAATTCCGTTTTCAAATCGCTATCCTTTTATTTTACCGGAATAAAGTTCAAGTTCGGTTAGTTCGAAAATGATGTGCCCCGCAGTGATGTGTCCTTCCTGAATTCTCTGGACATTATTCGAAGGGATTACTATTGCCACATCGACCATCGATTTAAGTTTTCCGCCTGTGCCACCGAGGAAGCCAACCACTTTCATCCCCTTCTCTTTCGCTTTTTCGACTGCTTTCAAGACATTTCCGGAGTTTCCCGATGTCGAGACGGCC
Source organism: Bacteroidota bacterium (assembly GCA_020161395.1). Lineage (NCBI taxonomy): Bacteria > Pseudomonadati > Bacteroidota > Bacteroidota bacterium. The sequence continues at coordinate 3,478 of JAIUOE010000009.1, read as the reverse complement.
ATCAGGAGATCGCCTGTGTTTCCGAGTCCTTCAACATTTCTTGCGAAAACATTCTCGAAACCGATGTCGTTTCCACCGGCAGTTAGATTGGAAGTGTCTGTTGTCAGTGCTATCGCGGGAATTGCGGGTCTGTTTAATTCGTGATTGAGTCTGATCATAAACTCGGTTGCGAGATGCTGACAGTCGGCAGCACTTCCACCGTTTCCACAGAGGAGGAGCTTTTTGCCGTTTTTGAATGATTCAACAAAGAGGGTTATCGCCGCAAGAATGTCATCTCCGCAGGCTTCAATCATGTCAAGTTTTGTCTGTGCACTTTCGTTCAGTGATGCTACAAGAAAATCTTTTTTAAGCATTTTTTCCGTAATTTTATTATTAACAATCTACAAACTTAACTCTTTTAGTTTTGATAGAAGAGGAATAAAAACCGCCAATTGAACAAAATCGGGTTTATCGGTGTTATAACTTGCATCCGCTGATCCTCTCTAAAACTGCTGTTGTGTGCGGGCTAATCCTGTGACCGGTGAATTTCGACATTTAATACCTTAAAACAAACAACATGGCAATATTTTTCACAATCTTCTTCCTCGTTTACGGTTCTGCGAACCTTTATGTATATCTCAGGGGTCTTCAGGCGATAGATGCAGCACCGCTTTACCTTAAAATTGTTTACTCTTCCATCTTCCTGCTCGGGGCGCTGGGATATATTCTCGTCAGGGTGTTCGACTGGGACGGAATACTGTACGACATTGTGCATTATTGGGGGGCACTCTGGTTTGCGATACTTCTTTATTCATTTATGGCGGTTTTCCTTCTCGATATAGTCAGACTGATCGACCGCTTTTTCCCTTTTGTTCCTTACAATATCTTTTCAAACCCGCAGTACTTCAAGCTCGCCGTCTTTGGTGTTGTGATGGTTTATCTGATCGGAGTGGTCGGGTACGGTCTCTACAACGCTGGTGACATCAAGGTGAAAACCCTGGAGATTACACTTCCAAAAAAAGGAAGTAAAGTTTCCGAAATGAAGATCGCGTTTCTTTCCGATTCCCACTTCTCGCCAATAACAGGTTACGGAAAGGCTGTCCAGATTCACGATATTTTGAAAGGTCTCAATCCCGATCTTATTCTTATGGGTGGTGATATTATTGATGACAAGGCACACCACCTTGAGAGGCACCAGATCGACAAAAAACTGCGGGAAATAAAGGCACCGCTGGGCGTTTACACCATCAATGGCAACCATGAGTTTATAAACGGATACCGGGAGAGTGTCGAATTTATCAAAAGATCGGGCATCTCCCTCCTTGCTGATTCAAGCATTGTAATAGATAGTTCACTGGTGGTGGTCGGAAGAGAAGACCTCTCCATCAACAGGTTTGCCAATAAAAAAAGGAAAGAACTCTCCGAACTGATGGAAAGTGTAAAAGAGCTGAATCTCCCCGTAATTTTACTCGATCACCAGCCCTACAACCTTGAACAGGCGGAACAAAACGGAGTGGATCTGCAGCTTTCGGGACATACCCACAACGGGCAGTTGTTCCCCGCCAATCTTATCGTTCAGAAGATCTATGAAAAAGCCTGGGGCTACCATAAAAGAGGAAACACACAATATTACATTTCATCGGGTGCCGGTGTTTGGGGTCCGCCGGTAAGACTCGGAAGTGATTCCGAAGTGATACTTCTGAAGATCAGGCTTGAATAGTAAAAAAGAGGTGTTATTCAATAAGTAACGCCCCTTTTGCAGTCACACTAAAAATTATGACTAATTTACCCGTGTAACTTTTACTTTTTTCACACGGGAATCTTATGAAAAAGACATTGTTGTTTGCCCTCCTCTTACTTACGACGGGCATTCATTCACAGAGTCAACAGCTAACCACAAAACTTGAAGCAATAAAAAATAACAGGGGCGTCCTCGGGATGTCTGTAACGGTAGTGAAGGATAAGGGAGTTTCGTATTCAAAAGGATTTGGACTAAGGGATGTGGGGCGCAATCTTCCCGTTAACGATTCATCAATTTATCGTATCGCCTCCATTTCAAAAATGGTGGCTGCCATAGCACTGATGCAACTGTATGAAAAAGGACTTGTAAACCTCGATGCTGACATCAGCAATTATCTCGGATTTAATCTACGCAATCCTTCATATCCCAATGACATAATTACTGTTCGAAAGGTGATTTCCCATACCGCAAGCCTGAGGGACGGTTCGGGCTACGACGGTTTCCTTTCGGCTACCTACAATCAGAATCCACCGCCAAATATTCAGGCTCTCCTGACTTCAGGCGGATCATATTACACCTCCGACATGTTCAGCAACACCAAATCACCAAATTCAAACTATTTTCAATACTCCAATGTCGATTTTGGGGTGATCGGAGCGGTTGTTGAAAAGGTCTCAGGAAAGAGATTCGATATCTATTGCAGAGAAAATATTTTTATTCCCCTCGGGATGGATGCTGGATATAACATTCAGGACATTTCATCATTCAACGATATTGCGGTACTCTACAGAAAAAGCGGCGGACAATGGGTGGCACAGGCGGACAACTTCAACGGTATTAAACCTCCACCTCGCGATTTTTCGCAATATGTTATCGGAAATAACGGACTGATATTTGGTCCTCAAGGTGGACTCCGCACTTCTGCTCACGATCTTTCGAAAATTTTGACTGCACTTCTTAATAACGGTTTGTACGGCAATTCTCGTATCTTAAATGACACCACCTGTGCCCGACTAAGAGTGATGAACTGGATCTACGACAACACCAACGGCAACAACTACTACGGTATCTTCAATTCCTACAGCTACGGACAGCACAGAACCACCGAATTGCTGCCATCTGAAGTACTCTACGGTCATCCCGGTGAAGCTTATGGACTTATCAGCGATGCATACTACCCAACCGGTAAACGGTTTGGAATAGTTTTCATCACCAACGGCGGTCAATGGGGATATGGCGTTTACAGCGGCTGGTATGATGTGGAGGAAGATGTCTTTCAGGCATGCCTTTCGGAAATGAACAACCTCACGGGAGTGGAAGAAGAAGAACCACAGGCTAACACCTTCGCCCTTTTGCAGAATTATCCCAATCCATTTAATCCGGCAACCACAATAGTCTATACCCTCGCAGAATCAGCATTTGTGAAGCTTTCCGTGTTCAACATGCTCGGTGAAGAAGTGTCGGTACTCGTTTCAGGTGACCACCCTGCCGGCTCCTTCAACGCACGATTCAAACCCGATAACCTCCCGTCAGGAATTTATACTTATAAACTTTCGATCCTCAATAATGCCGGAAGAATGTTTGCATACCAAAAGAAGATGGTGTATTTGAAATAGCTATGAACTTTGATCTATGAGAAGGTATGTTTAAAAAGTTAATTTAAAATAATAAGGGGCATCCTCGCTGCATATTACTAAAATTCAGTAATTTGTGTATCATTAAACAACCAACACAAACAGTCAAAAGGATGCCCAAAAT